>PWPP01000073.1 GCA_003558625.1 Syntrophomonas sp. | reverse complement strand
GATCCTCTGTGCTGCGACCTTTATCGCCTCCACCTCTGCCGCGTCTATCTGCAGGGGATAATCCACCCAACCCAGACAAGCATTTCCCGGGCCCGTTCCCTGGTGGATCATGTCGTGGCAATCCCGCACCCGGGGGGCAAATCTCTGCACCTCTTCCTGCTCCACAAAAGGCAGGGCCTGGCTATAATCCAGTGTGACCTTGTCCATCACGCATACTCCTTTGCCTTTAGTTCAGGGGCAGTTCTTGAATTGAACCGCCCCTTGCTTTAATCCAGGCCAAAACCAGATCCAATCCGGTTCCCGTTTTTACCGTAACGGCTCTCCTAAATAACCCTACATCCCCATCTGCTGATGTAAATACCACTAGCTCATCCTAGCTCATACTACCTCACAACCCGGGCCGCAGTATAGCAGAATCGCACCCCTAATTGTTTTCTAGTATAACAAGAAAAGCCCCTGTATCAAACCATGGTCTCAATTTGGTTAAAAGGTCTTAAAACCATGCCCTTTCAGGGAGACCCCGGGGAAAATATCCGCCAAGGACTACCCATTTTGGCAAAGAAGGGCGAAGAGAAGCGCAAAAGCAATACCAAAAAAAGTGTTCCTGTTTACGCCCGCATCCCCATATGGCAAACTGCACGGTTTCGTGGTTCTGTTGATGCTGCTCTATCGCACCACCACAAGCACCTTCATCTACAAGTAGGCCCCTCCCTCAGAGAATGGGCCCCCTTTTAAAGTAATGTCTTTATTGCCATTTTTCTGGTCACGGAAAGAAAAGAAATGCGAATCACTGAAACCCCGATATAACGTCAGTAATTACGCAGGTAGGTGCCGAGGAGTATGGCAACCATAAAAACAAGCCGCCTGCAAAAAAACTTTCACACCCAGTAGTCCCGTTCTGCCACCCCGGCTATTACTTTCCTTTGTTTCGGGTAATTCCTGTACTGCAAAGATGATGGGCTCCCCATATCGCGATCTTAAAGCAATAAAAAATCAAATCCGGCACCAGATCATCCCTGGTCTGCATAAACATTTTTATCATAACCGGGGAAAAGAAAAGTGGCTATCCCAGCTGGTATCAGGCACCAATATAATTTTTATATGTTAACATAATAGTAAGAAACTACAAACACCTTGTATCGTTATCATGCTTCATAACCTGACGGTTAAAACATAACACCGGAACTACGTGCCGTTGGTTTTACCGGGAACAAGTGTGCAGGTATGGCATTGTTTATGATTCCCTGCAGAAGATATGAGAAAAATAGCAGTAAGACCGGGTCTTGTGTTTATTGCTATTACATGGAGGGTGCTTTGCGTAAAAATTTTTCCGCCATTCTCATCGTTTTTTCTCTTTTACTATATGGCTCCTGTGCTCTACAGGCAGCCACGGCCCCGGTATATGTGATCCCGGTGAAAGGACCCATAGATCCGGGATGGCTGCTGTTCCTGGAGCGCGCACTGGAGGAAGCTGAAGAAGCCGGGGCCCAGGCCCTTATCCTCGACATGGACACTCCGGGCGGTTTTATTGACACCGCCCGGGAAGCCAAAAAACTCCTGGATGCCTTTGCGGGACCGGTTTATGTCTATGTTAACACCGGCGCTCTTTCCGCCGGAGCCTATCTGGCCCTAACTGCTGATGGGTTTTATATGGCCCCCGGCTCCTCCATCGGCGCTGCAGAGCCGGTTTTATTGGGCGGCGGGGGGATAGATGAAAAATTCCTCTCTTTTTGGGAAGCTGAGATGAAGAGTGCAGCCGAGAGGCAGGGAAAAGATCCCCTGCTCGCTGCAGCGATGGTGCGCAAAGAAATACGCATTGACGGCCTGGTAGAAGAAGGCCAACTTTTAACCCTTACCACCGTTGAAGCTGAAAACCTGGAATTTAGTAACGGCACCATTTCTTCCATGGCGGAAATGCTGGAAGCCATAGACTTGCCGGGAGTAGATCTCATCCATGCCTCCCCATCCTTCTGGGAAATTTTAAGCGGCTGGCTTATTAATCCGGTTGTAGCCACTCTTCTTTTAGGAATGGGATTTTTCTTTTTGTTTGTGGAAATCCTGACCGTAGGGTTTGGTCTGGCAGGATTATTAAGTTTGCTGGCTTTCGGCCTCTATTTCGGGGGGCACTTTTTTACCGGTATAACCGGGTGGCCCGTGATTTTCCTCTTTCTTTTTGGCATTATTTTTCTCCTTGTGGAAGCATTTGCTCCCGGTTTTGGGATTGCAGGCATGGGTGGCCTGGCAGCAGTATTTGCCGCCATCGTTTTGGCTGCCACCTCAGCCACCACAGGCCTGTATATGTTTTTCATCTCCTTTTTTGCAGCCTGTATTGCCGGCTACGGGGCTTTCAAATACTTTCAGCGCAAAGGCGCTCTAAAGAGTATCATACTTTCCACTACAGCTACCCGGGAGGCTGGGTATAGTTCTTCGGCTGACTACACTCCCCTGCTGGGAAAAAAGGGACGGGCGGTAACCCCCATGAACCCCTCCGGAATTGTGGAGATTGAAGGAAATAAGTATGATACCGTCAGTGATGGAGACTATATCTATCCGGATTCATCCGTAGAAGTGATCAAGGTAGAAGGAAACCGGATTGTGGTTCGTTCGGTTGAATAAAAATTTTAACTAAGGAAAGGAGAATGATTATGGCTGAACTTATACCGTTTCTAGTGATACTGGCCCTTGTCGTAATCGCTTTTTCAGTGGTGTTCAGTTTTATCCCTTTACGATTATGGATTGCGGCCCTGGCTTCGGGAGTACATGTCGGTCTCATAACCCTTATAGGGATGAGACTGCGCCGGGTAGTTCCGGCAAAAGTCGTGGAACCTTTAATCAAGGCCACCAAGGCCGGGCTGGATCTTAACGTCAACAAGCTGGAGGGTCATTACCTGGCCGGGGGAAATGTTGACAATGTGGTGGATGCCCTCATTGCTGCCCAGCGGGCTAATATCGAGCTGGGGTTTGAGCGAGGTGCAGCCATTGACCTGGCCGGACGGGATGTGCTGAAAGCGGTCCAGATGAGCGTAAACCCCAAGGTAATCGAAACACCGGTGGTAGCAGCCGTAGCCAGCGATGGGATCGAGGTCAAAGCCCGGGCCCGGGTAACGGTCAGGGCCAACATTGAACGTCTGGTCGGTGGGGCAGGAGAAGAAACCATTATCGCCCGTGTGGGTGAAGGGATGGTATCTACTATCGGTTCTGCCTTAAACCATAAAAAAGTCCTGGAAAATCCAGATGACATATCCCATACCATCCTCAAGAAAGGCTTGGATAAAGGCACCGCTTTTGAAATCCTTTCCATCGACATCGCTGATGTAGATGTGGGTAAAAATATCGGGGCCCAGCTGCAGACGGACCAGGCTGAAGCTGACAAACGCATTGCCCAGGCCAAAGCTGAAGAAAGACGGGCCATGGCCGTGGCCCGGGAGCAGGAAATGCTGGCCAAGGTGCAGGAGATGCGGGCCAAGGTGGTGGAAGCAGAAGCAGAAATACCCAAGGCCATTTCCCAGGCCCTGCGTGAAGGCAAGCTGGGGGTAATGGATTATTATAACCTGCAAAACATTCAATCGGATACCCAGATGCGCGGTTCCATCGCCAAAATGAGTTCGGATCGCGGGGAAGAAGATGAAAATGACCGCTAAAAAGCGCAGCTTTACCAGTGTGGAAAAGGAGACCATTACATGGAATTATTAATAATTGTTGTTATTATGATGGTTTTGTCTTCGCTGTCCAGGTATCTACGCAAAAAAGCCCAAAAAGCAGCGTCCTTTGACCCCCGACCTTATGTTGCCCCTTCCCGGTCCTCACGCAAAGATGTGCCGAGTGATAAAAGATTGGATAAAAATTTGGCTAAAAGAGAATGGCAGGAATCTCAACCGTCCTGGAGACCAGAGCCCGGGCAGACACCTTATGCCCGGGAAGGACCGGGCGGGGAGAAATATGCTGCCTCCATCCGGCATGAAACAGGAAGGCCGGCAGCAGCCGGGAGCAGATCCGGGGAAATCAAAAAGCCACAAGCGTTTCAGGAACCATCTCAGGCGCCTGCCAGAGCCCGCCCGGCCGCGGGAAAGAATAACGGGGCAGCAGGCAAAGAAACCGCCACCATGGAAAAACAACTCCAGGACCTCATAAAAAATGAGGGGCTCCCCCTGGGGATCGTGATTTCGGACATTCTGGGACCACCCAGGGGTAAAAATCCTTATCGCATTCGAAAGATGTAACTCCCAGCAACCCCTAAAAAAGTGGGATTCGTTTTAAAATACCCACCATAGATTAAAACACCATCCATCAACTCAATTTACCCCTTACCACCCGGGGGCGGGACCGCTTAAAAAACAGGTTTTTCCCCCCAGACTCGGAACGGATTCATGACCTTCTTTCACCATCAGACTTCTTGCCTTGTTGCTGCATGACCATTCTAAAAACCAGGGTATGTATCAAATGAATCAAAAACACCCTGTCCCCTTCATCAGATCTGACCGGCTGGCCTGGAAGATAAATATCATATATACTTGGAAGAGCTGTGGTTTTAGCTCCCCCTTATGTTCAAACCGGAAACCAACCGGGTCGAACCGGGACGACTGACCGCTACCGG
>PWPP01000051.1 GCA_003558625.1 Syntrophomonas sp. | reverse complement strand
CCCGCCACTATTCAGGCTCGGTGGCGTATAATCAACTCAGGCAGACTATAAGGCATGAAGACAAAGACCTGCTCTTGTTGCTAGGAACCGGCTGGGGTATGGAAGAACAGTTTGTAGCAGCATGTGATTATATCCTGGAGCCCATCGCTTTTGACAGTACATATAATCATTTATCGGTGAGAAGTGCGGCAGCAATTATCTTAGACCGCTTACTGAGTGAGAAATGAAAAATAAGGGCATAGTCCTTGAGGTCTGGAATTACCTGTGTTATAATACGGATGCTGTGTTTATTGGCCTGTGTAAAACATAAGATAACACAATCATTCGATTTCTTAGGAAGGAGGTTCATTTACATGCAAGAAATTATTAAATTTATAGAAGAAAAATATACCCAAAAAGATATACCCTCTTTTGGTCCTGGTGACACCGTCAAGGTTCATTTTAAGGTTATCGAAGGAGTCCGCGAACGGATACAGATATTTGAAGGCACGGTATTAAAGATCAGAGGTGGTGGCCTGGGCAAGACATTTACCATAAGACGAGTGTCCTCTGGGGTCGCCGTAGAGAGAACATTTCCCATTCATTCGCCCAAAATAGCCAAGTTTGAAATTACCCGCCTCGGAAAAGTGCGGAGAGCCAAACTGTTTTATCTGAGAGACAAGATCGGTAAAAAAGCCCGGGTTAAGGAAAAAAGCAGATTCTAGTTGCTAAAAGGCAGAAACAAAGAAGAGAATACCTAACAGGTATTCTTTTTTTATCTAATGGAGGGATAAACCCTTGAGTATTAACTGGTTTCCCGGTCATATGGTCAAAGCCAGGCGGGTCATACAAGAAAACATAAAGCTGGTAGATATTATCATTATAGTATTAGATGCCAGGGCTCCTTTTGCATGCCGTAATTTGCTGTTAGAAAAAATGGCATCCCACAAAACCGTGCTTTTTATTCTAAACAAGAGTGATTTAGTAACTGCTCAAGATCTTAAGCGGCTCACTGCGTTATTTCAGGACCAAGGCCATCAGGTTATTGCAGTAGATTCCCATACCGGAAAAGGATTCGCCGCAGTATTTCATACGATAAAAAGTCTTTTTGCTCCCCAACTGGAACAGATGATCCGGAAAGGGAGGAGAGAACGTAGAGTGAGGATTATGGTTGCAGGAGCTCCCAATGTAGGTAAGTCAACATTCTTAAATAAAATGGTGGGACGTAAAACGACTCGCACCGGAGCCAAGCCCGGGGTTACCCGGGACAAACAATGGGTGCGGATTAAAGAGAACTATGAATTATTAGATACACCGGGTCTGATGTGGCCTAATATCGAAACGAGAGAACAGGGGATTAAGCTGGCCTTGCTTAATATAATCGGTGAAAAAGCGTATAATCAAAATGATGTGGTCTTGTTTTTCCTTGAATTTCTCCGGGAAAAAACCCCCGATATTCTGCAGCAGAAATTTGCCCTGGAACCGGGAACGCTTAAAGAACCGGAGGAGATGCTGGCACATATAGCCCGTCGCCGCGGGAATTTGCTTAAAGGGGGCAAGTTAGATACAGATAAAACTTGCACGGCCCTGCTCCAGGAGTTTCGCAGCGGAGCCCTGGGGAAAATATGCCTGGATTAGCACGAATCCTACCCGTGAAGGTTTCGGTTGTATTAACAGCAATATTTTCATAGTACACTGCTTCCATTATAATAAAGCAGAGGAGGGTCAAAGATATTGGATACCAAGCTTTTTAAATTTGTAGATAAACCCCTATTGCTGGTATTATTTATCATATTAGCTTTGGGCCTGATAGTTTTGACCAGTGCCACAATGGGAATAGCCGGTGATCCCTATTCATATGTAAAAAGACAATTTATCGCCATCCTACTCGGATTAGGAGCGGCATTTTTTATAATGCGCTATGATTATACCCAGTTAGGCCGCTTTGGTGTGGTTTTATATATCTTATCTATCATGTTATTGATCGCAGTACTATTTTTGGGATCAGAGGTAAAAGGCAGTACCAGGGCCCTGGAAATTGGCCCTTTACCTGCATTTCAGCCATCAGAACTGACCAAAATTTTCTTAATAGTGGCCTTTGCTGATTTCCTTAACAAAAGAAGAGGAGCCCTTGATACCCTGGGCCAAATCTTGCCCGGTATTATTTTCATGGGAATTCCTTTTGCCCTGATATTAATCCAGCCCGATCTGGGGACGGCACTGGTTTATATTGCTATTGCTGTGATCATGTTATATGCAGCCGGGGCTAACCCCAGAATATTATTAGCTCTTATACTTATAGGCATAGGATTTATCGCGTTCACATTATTTCTTCATTTTAGGTATGATATGTGGATTCCCCTGGACAGCTACCAGTTGAACCGGCTGACGGCTTTTATAGATCCTTATAATGACGGTTTTGGCGGCAGGGGGCCGGGATGGAATACAATCCAGTCCCTGATTGCTGTGGGTTCCGGTGGTTTGGCTGGAAAGGGATTGTTTAACGGGACCCAGGTGCAGCTGCAGTTTCTGCCTGAGCATCACACGGATTTTATTTTTGCAGTAATTGCCGAAGAACTTGGATTTATAGGGGCAGCGTTTCTTATCGTACTGTTTGCGGTGTTTCTTTTAAGATCGGTTTATATCGCCTATCATGCCAAGGATATGTTTGGAACCCTGGTGGTGATAGGAGTCTGTGCTATGTGGCTATTTCATATATTTGAGAACATAGGTATGTCCATCGGACTCATGCCTATTACCGGTTTGCCTTTACCCTTTATAAGCTATGGCGGAAGTGCCATGGTCAGCAACCTCATTGCAGTAGGATTAATTTTAAGCATTGGGATCAGGGGCAGGAAAATTATTTTTTAAAATCATGACAACAGGGTTCCTTTATCGTTTTTTACGTTCCGGTCTGGTTTCTAAAGGACCATGGGATTTGTCTGCCTATATTTCTGGAAGTAGATAAAACAATGCGGCAAGGAGTATGATTATGGTACCAGAACAAGGGCCCTTGTTTTCAGCCGGGCCCAAAAAAGAAAGTCAGGATCTGCGTTATTTTGAAGAAAAATTGTATCAACAGGGCTACAGGTTTATTGCCGGCATTGACGAAGTAGGGCGGGGGAGTATCGCGGGTCCCGTTGCTGCGGCAGCAGTGATACTTCCGGCTGACTTTGCCGCAGCAGGGGTTAATGATTCGAAAAAAATAAGCCCCCGCCAGCGGCTGAAATTATCCCGGATGATTAAGAAGCAGGCCCTGGCCTGGGCTGTAGTCATGATTGCCCCCGGGCGGGTAGACCAAATCAACATACAAAATGCTACTATTGAGGCCATGACCGGTGCGGTAAAAGAGCTGAAACCAGTTCCCGACTTTCTTTTAATTGATATGATGAAAATGAAAAGGATCACCATTCATCAACACTCTTTAATCAAAGGAGACAGCCGCAGCGTATCGATTGCAGCCGCCTCTATTCTGGCCAAGGTAGAGCGGGATCAAACCATGGCAGTGATGGAAACCCTATATCCCGGCTATGGTTTTCACCTTCATAAAGGGTATGCAACCCGGCAACATGTCGCGGCATTATATAAGTGGGGTATAACACCCATTCACCGCCACAGCTTTGAACCGGTTAAAACCTTGATAAACCCGGCGGAGTATAACCGCCAAAGCAGTCTCTTTTAATGCTTAAAAAACGGAACCATTATCATTCAGGGCCGTTTTTCTTTTTTATGAACAAGGGGCGGATATCTTGTGAGGAGGCAAACTGGATTACAGGGTGAGGAATGGGCAGTCAGGTATTTGCGGCAGCATGGATACAGTATTATTGGCAGAAACTATTATACCCGTTATGGAGAAATTGATATAATATGTGAAAAAGAAAGAATCCTGATTTTTGTGGAAGTGAAAACACGAAGCAGTCAACGCTATGGATCTCCGGAAGAAGCGATTGGGCATAAAAAAATCGAACATATAAAAAAAACGGCCCTGCATTATTTAGCCGAGTGCCAAACCGTTTATAAGGAAATACGTTTTGATGTTATTTCCATTATTATTTCATCTACACCTCAGATTACTCATATCAAAAGTGCTTTTTAAACCAGGCAGTCTGCAGATCAAAGTTCCCTCTGCAATCATTTTTAGGGAGGTATATTATGCTAATCTACGGTAAGGAAATCAGGGAGGCCATAAAAAATAAAGTCCTAAAGGCAGCCGCGATTTTTCCAATGAACTTAAGTGTTATCAGGGTGGGCGATGATAAATCATCGGCCGCTTATATCAAAGGAATTGTGAAATTTGCTGACGAAGTAGGGATTAAGAACCACATATACCAGTTGCCTGAAGATGCCATGGAGCAGGAAATAATCGACCTCATACAAACCCTGAACAGTGATCCGGATATTACTGGGATCATGCTGCAAACTCCCCTCCCCGGGGGATTGAATGCTACCCGCTTAATAAACCGGATTGACTGTACCAAGGATGTAGAAGGAATACATTATTATAACTTAGGAAAACTTGTGAATCAGGAAGAGGGGGTTCGCCCTTCCACCCCCAAAGCTATTATCAGTATGCTGGATGGGTATCACGTCAATATTGCTGGCAAAAAAGTGGTGATAGTGGGTCGGAGCACCATTTTAGGTACTCCCCTGGCCCTAATGATGATCGCCCGTGATGG
>PWPP01000036.1 GCA_003558625.1 Syntrophomonas sp. | reverse complement strand
CCGGCCTTTTTGGATGGTTTCTGCCTTTCCGATCTCCAACGTCTTTCTGTGCTCATAGGAAGCTGCTACCCCTTCACCGGCCCCCCGTGGATACCTTACCACTACCGGCCCCTCCAGAGAAAACGCCGTTTCCAGCATATTAACCAGTTCCTGTTCATGAGTCGGAGCCATAATGGTAAGATTGGGAATGCTGCGCAGGAAAGAAAGGTCATAAACTCCATGATGAGTAGGTCCGTCTTCTCCTACCAGCCCTGCCCGGTCCACAGCAAAAACCACGGGCAGCTTCTGCAGGGCCACATCATGAATGATCTGGTCGTAAGCCCGCTGCAGAAAAGACGAATAGATGCAAACCACCGGTTTTAATCCTTCTCTGGCCATGCCGGCAGCCAATGTTACCGCATGCTGCTCACAAATCCCCACATCAAAAAATCGACCGGGAAAAGACCGGGCAAATTTTGTTAGGCCGGTACCAGCTAGCATGGCAGCGGTAATGGCGACCACTCTATCATCATCCCGGCCTTTAGCGGCAATATAATCGCCAAAAATTTCCGTATATGGTTTTCCACCTTTTCCCATGAAAGCACCTGTTTTAGCATTAAAAGGCCCCACACCGTGAAAAACATCCGGTTCTTTCCGGGCGGGCTCATAGCCCCTTCCTTTTTCCGTAATGGTATGGAGCAAGACCGGGCCCTTCATCTTGCGGGCATTCATTATCACTTGTATCAGATCCGGCGTAATATGCCCGTTCACGGGGCCAATATAAGTAAAACCAAGTTCTTCAAAGAGAATTCCGGGCACCATTAAATATTTTACTTTATCCTTAAACCGGTGGGCAGCTTTGATCAGATTAGGTCCAATTCCCGGTACCCGCTTAAGGACAATTTCTATTTCTTCTTTGGTGCGGTAATAAGAAGGATCACTCCTTAACCTGCTTAGATACCCGGACATCGCTCCTACATTTTTGGAGATGGACATTTCATTGTCATTTAATATCACCATTAAATCCCGGGCTTCATGCCCGGCATGGTTTAAGGCTTCAAAGGCCATGCCCCCGGTTAATGCTCCATCACCGATTACTGCGACCACGGAGTGTTTTTCCCCCTTGATATCCCGGGCCATAGCCATACCCAGGGCAGCGGAGATAGATGTGCTACTGTGCCCGGTGTTAAAGGCATCATGTGCAGATTCCTCATATTTGGGAAAACCACTGATCCCTCCCTGCTGGCGCAGGGAGAATATTCCATCTTTACGGCCGGTAAGTATTTTATGGGTGTAGCACTGGTGCCCTACATCCCAGATAATTTTGTCCTGGGGGGAATCCAGGACGTAATGCAGGGCCAGGGTAAGTTCGACCACCCCCAGATTGGCTGCCAAATGCCCTCCACACTCGGAAACACAATCCACCAGCAAATGTCTGATTTCATCTGCCAGTTGATTCAGATCAGCCAGGTTCAGGTTTTTCAAATCATCCGGAGAATTAATTTCGGAAAGTATCGTCTTCATACGCTCACCTTCTATATCTAAACAGTTTCATCCCGGTTATTTTTTCCCACCAGGCCATGATGCGGCCTACCTGTAAAATAATATCATTGGCGTTATTCACCGCCACACTTTTTCCCACCGCTTTGCCTCCCACGGTTAAAGCCGCAACAAAACTCGTCATTGTAGCCCCGGTTAAAGATAAATCCAAATATGTAAACGTACCCATGAGGGTAAAGATAATGGCCGCTCCCAAAGCTCCACTGACAATGCCCGCAATGTCGCCAATAACATCATTACAGTAATTGGCTACGACATCTGCATTTTGGGTTATCTTAACCGCTTGTTTGGCACCCAACACTTTTTTGGCCGCCTGGGCATTAAAGGGCGCCGTAACAGCAGCGGTAGCAGCGGTTCCGATGGTATCAAACACTATACCTATTATTATAATGAAAATCAATAAAAAAAACGAGGCCAGCATGTTGTCCAAGAACCGCATTACAGCTTCAGACCCGATGCTAACAAGAAGGGCGGCAAAAAAAGTGAAAAAGGACACAATCAGTCCTGAAAGGATCATGTTTTTTTTAAGATACTTAAACAACGTAATTAAAATCCCCCATATTTGCAGCAGGGTATGATTTCCGAAACATCATTGCTCCCGCGGTATATCCGGCAGGATCATCCACTCGAAATTCCGGGCACCCGGGGTAATATATGTACTCCGGAGAAAAGGATTTTTCTCCGGTTGCTATTTTTTGCCAATAACAGGCAAAAGGTTTTTCATCGAGTAAACATTGTGACATAGGTCCAGCAGGTTTTCCCAGCAAGACTCCCATTTGTTGCCAAATGGGCGGTTTCCCTTTACGCTTACTTCAAATTGTCGCCAATTTTGAAGCTGGACTACCACTAAGTTCACACTACAATCCTCGATAAAACGTGCCCAGCACTCAGTCTAGGAGTTTTCCTCGGCAGCTCCCACTGATTTCTAGCCTCTTTTGCAGCAGACGGTTTCAAAGCAGGTAAAAGCTCCCTGGCCGGGGACCTTTCACCCTGTTTAGCTTATCCGCCGCCGCCACTCAAGGCAGGCTACACTGCACCCAGCATCTACCAGAATGCAGGTTTTCCTGCTGCCTTGCGGCAACAAGCCTCCACGGATGAGGGGTCTCGCCCGCATGCCCTTGCAGATTGCCCCAACACCCTTAACTCCCAGCACTGACCCCCGACTGGGCGTCAGAAGCCAACACCAGGAGCTTCATCGTTGTGCCCTTAACGGATTTTTAGGCCCGTCTTCAAAACCAATAGAGCTGACTAGAATACTGCAACCTTTTGCCAATTTTTGTTTACAAGTTATTATAACATAATCAAGCCGGGATTTCACGTTCCACACCGCGGGAACGGCGATCCCCCGGGCCTCATGGGCCAAATACATCATAAATTATGCCAAAATATACTTGTTCATGGAAGTGACAAAAATCACCGGTCTCGATCGATGATAAAAGCGGCCATCCGGCGCAAAAAATCCGCCCTGGAGTCAAAACCCGACAGGGCACCAAGACAGCGGTCAACACAAGCCCGGGCCACTTTCCCGGCTTCTGCAGCTCCCATTAGAGTCACATAGGTAGTCTTTAAATTTTTGGCATCACTTCCAATCGGCTTCCCGGTGATTTCTTCATTACCGCTGACATCCAATATGTCATCCTGAATCTGAAAGGCCAGGCCAAAATAGCGGCCATATTCTATTAAAGCCTCCAGACCACGGGGGTCCATTCCACCCAGCAAAGCCCCGGCCTGCAAAGATACCTTGAACAATTCCCCGGTTTTTAAATGGTGTAAAGTATTTAAGGCTTCCAGGTCTATGCTTTTTCCTTCAGAGGCCAGATCCAACACCTGCCCCCCGATCATGCCCCGGCTGCCGACAGCAGCCGCAACCTTTTGGATTACCTGCAAGACCTGTCCCTCTGTAATGCCATGAATTCCTGCATTTTGGGCCAAGAGTTCAAAGGCACCCGTTAACAAGGCATCCCCGGCCAAAATGGCATTGGCTTCTCCATATACCTTATGACAGGTTGGCTTGCCCCTTCGCAAATCATCATTGTCCATGGCCGGCAAATCATCATGGGCCAGGGAATAAGAATGAATCATTTCAATGGCACAGGCAGTCGGCAGAACATCTTCCCCTGCTCTCCCGGCCAAATTAGCCCCTTCCAATACCATGACCGGCCGCAGGCGTTTGCCTCCATTGAACACAGCATAATGCATAGCCTGGTGAATGATCTGGGGATAGCTTTTTTCTGGGATCATATGCTTTTTTAAGGCCTGGTTTATATACTGCCTTTTGACATCCATTTCCTCCAGGAACATTGCTACTGTGCTCATATCTGAATAAACCCCTTTTACCTTTTTATTCTTCAAAATCTTCCACTTCAAATTCGCCGTTTAAGTTTTTCATCAAGAGCTGGACCCGGGCATCGGCCTTTTTCAACTCCTGCTGGCATACGTTGGACAATTTAACCCCTTCTTCAAATACTTCCAATGAGCGTTCCAGTGATAAATCCCCGGTTTCCAGGGCCTCCACGATTTCTTCCAGTCTTTCCATGGCATCCTCAAATTTTAGTTTTTCCATTTTATTCCCTCCACCATGCTCTTGCCTTTTTTTCCTCTTGAGATACGCCCTGTCATGAAACTTAGAAGAAGTCCTTTGCCATTGATTTGTGTATCTCTTTTACTTCAACCTCCGCATATCCACCCTTTAAGCGGACATGCAGGGAATCCCCGGAATCTATCTCTGCAATATCACGGATTAAGCGGCCCTCTTTATATAGCAAAACATAGCCTTTATGCATCAAGTTCCCGGGGCTAAGCCCTTCTAAGCTTCGTTGCAAGAGAGAATACTGGTGTTTTTTGTCTTTATAAAAGCTTTGGCTGGCCTTCACAAGGTTTTTATGTAAATTGCGTAGATATTTCATCCGAAACTCCAGGAAATAACGGGCTTCTTTCCATACTTTTTTCATCATCAGGCGGTCTAACAATTCCTCATACTCCAGGAGTTTCTTGTTCATAGCCCCAATCATTCGAGCCCGGAGCCGGATAAATTCAGCCTGGGATAGACGTCGATCCCTGACTGCCAGCTGTGCTCCCTGGGTAGGGGTAGCAGCTCGGACATCGGCGGCCAGGTCTGCCAGGGT
>PWPP01000104.1 GCA_003558625.1 Syntrophomonas sp. | reverse complement strand
TCTAACAACAAGAAGGTATACCAGTTTATACCCGGTGAACCCGGAACCGGGGTGGTGGGAAAGATCTATGAAACCAAGTATGTGAGGCCGGTAGGGATCGGCCTGGATGCATATGGTTATCTCTGGGTGGTCATGCGCGATGACAGCGAATTCCGCACACCCAATGACCCCAACGGCGGCTTCATTGAAAAATTTGACCCCCGGGCCGCAACCCCGCAATTATTAGATGAAGCCCAGGTGGGCTTGCTGCCTTACGCTTACGGTAATTTTATCCAATTAAATGATTTTACCCTGGAGATCTGTGGCTACAAGTATGTCGGCCATTCTTCCGAGGTAATCAGTGATTGGGCAATATACCTGGAGAAATGGTACCCGGGGGACAATGAGCTTGACGGATCCTGGCAACCCTATGATGAACCGCTAAAGACCGGTCCTGACGGACGTTACTGCTTTGCTAAACTGCCTGACGGGAAATACCGGGTCTATGAAGAGCAGCGGGAAAAATGGGACCAGATCTTCCCGGCTGATGAAGGTTTCTATGATGAAACCCGGGGTTATTATTATATTGTTGATTTGACGGCCGGCAATACTCCGGCAGAATCTTATGATTTTCGAAATACCCCGGTCACATACCAGATCTGTGGTTATAAGTTCCTGCAAGGCTCTGAGCCCTTACAGGGGCTGGAGGGTTGGACCATATCCCTGGAATTATGGGTAGAGAAAGAAACATGCTGGGGTATGGGATACTGGCAGCAAGTAAACACCATCATAACCGGCAGCGACGGTCAATACTGCTTCTCCGGTCTCCAGGAAGGCACCTACCGGGTCACGGAAAAGCAAAAACCCTGCTGGAATCAGGTTTTTCCCTATGATGAAGGAGCTGGAGAAGGTAACGAATTTGCTTATATCATTACCTTACCGGATGAAGCTACCAACCCAAACACAGAAGAACCACTATACTACAACTTTATTAATGCTCCGAAAACATGTATGCCTAACTGCCCACCCTGTGATTGCGAATGTGACTGTCCCTGTGATTTCGGTGACAAAAACTTGCAGGAAGTCAAGGAGGATCTGAAGAAGGAGGGCGAAGAGCTTAAGACCGATACCCAGGACCGGTTTGACAGCCTCCGGGATAAAATGACCACCACTAAGAGCACCCTATCCAGCAGGTTCTCCCGCTAGATCGCATATAACCGGCACCAGCAGCCACCCCGGGCTTATCACAAACCCGGGGTGGTTTTTTTAGTCCGCATAAGGGATCGCAGCCCGGTGAAAGCAAGAACCGCCGCTTTCGGCACCTTCCCTGGTGGAGCAAGAAAAACCGTTAAACCCCTGGAGATCATGATATACATATAAATTGCACCAACCCTTATCCATGATAATTACGGGGAGGGTGCTTGCGGGAAGCTGTCCCGGGTAAGAAAGGGCCGGAGCTGCTGATGACCGGGACCAATTATTCAAAATGGTTAAAATTTTGCATAATATTAATAAATATTGTTTATCGTATGACTAAGGTCTTGTTTTAAGCCCTCATTGTTTGTTAATTTATACCATTTTTCTTGTTGCTCTGACAGCCCCTAAATTATACAATATATATAAATCATGATCAGACAAAATTTAATAGTCTCTTCAAGAGTATTGTGGATGCGATGAATGCGGGTGATGAATTGGACGCTTTTTACCCGTAGGAGCAAGTAGCGTAACCGGCCAGAGAGGCTGGTTTTTTTGTTTTTTATCAGGTTACGTTACACTGAACATTTCAGGTTTGGAGGTGGTAGAAAAAGTGGTGCCGGTACAAAATATTTTCTTGTGCTACTGTAGATCCAGCTGGGCTTGATCAAACCAGAGCGACACACCGTTCCTCCAGGTGAGATGGCTGGAAAATTCAGCAATCCCCGGCATCAGTTTAACCTTATCCCCGGGTTGATCGTATACATTATTATGATTTTGTTATGCTTTTGGATATGGGGAAAATCCACTGGTTCACCGGCATGAAAAATACTTGCTGGATAAAAAAAAGAAAGGAGTGGTTAGATGATGAAGTACAGAAAAAGTCATTTTTTCCTGGTTTTTTTCGTAATTGCCATGATGGTGCTGGGGGGCTTCACCGGTGTCAGTGCCGCCACCATAGGTGAAGCGGATCCCTGTTTAGCCGAAAGTGCTGTAAGCGCAGACAGCACCTGTGTATCAAGCGAAAATTCATTTTCTGATTTTAAGCAAAGGGTGGCAGATAAAAAGCAGAGTATGTTCGACCGATTTAACCGGACCCCCATCCAGATGCCGGATTGCTGCCTTCCCTGTCCGGTAGAACCACCACAATGTACGTGTCCCTGTCCGGTAGAACCACCACAATGTACATGTCCCTGCCCGGTAGAACCACCGCAATGTACCTGCCCCTGTCCCATCACCTGTCCCATCAAAGGCAAGTTGGAGGTAACGAAAAAGGTGGAAGGGACACCTCCCCAGGAAGATCTGGAATACGTTGTTAAAATCACAGGAGATTGCTTCAGTAAAACATTTACCATAAAAGAGGATGAAAGCAAGCTCTTTTTCCTGGATCCCGGCAGCTATACCATAATAGAGACCGAATCCCATGGAGCCGAGGTTTCCTACTCCCAGAGCTCATTTGATATCAAAAGTTGCAGCAAAACCGAGGTCACCATCACCAATACCTTCCCGGCAGCCCCGGCAAAGGGCACCCTGAAGTTGACCAAGCTGGTAGTGGGCACCCCACCCGACGGAGCGGATTATTATGAAGCGGTGGTCAGCGAAAAAGACGGTCCCCCGGTCTGGAGCTTTGTCTTTCCCGACTGGCACCTGGTGCCCGATCAACCCCGATATGTAGACCTGGATCCCGGCACCTATACCATAGAAGAAACCCTGACCCATGGTGCCGATGTCAGCTATTCGGCCGGCGAATTCACCATCCTAGCGGGACAGACCACCGTGGTCACCATCACCAATACCTTCACGGCAGCCCCGGCAAAGGGCACCCTGAAGTTGACCAAGCTGGTAGTGGGCACACCACCCGACGGGGCGGACTATTATGAAGCGGTGGTCAGCGAAAAAGACGGTCCCCCGGTCTGGAGCTTTGTCTTTCCCGACTGGCACCTATTGCCCGATCAACCCCGATATGTAGACCTGGATCCCGGCACCTATACTATTGAAGAAACCCTGACCCACGGTGCCGATGTCAGCTATTCGGCCGGCGAATTCACCATCGTGGCCGGACAGACCACCGAGGTCACCATCACCAATACCTTCACGGCAGCCCCGGCACAAGTATTTATCATCGTGGAAAAAAGCGCCAACAGAGAGACAGCCAGTGAGGGAGATGAGATCATCTTCACCCTCAGTGTCACCAACACCGGACCGGGCGATGCCACCAATGTGGTGGTGAATGATGGACTGCCATCCGGGCTGACCTATGTAAGTCATAGCGGTGACGGTACCTATGATCCCACTACCGGCAACTGGACCGTCGCCTCACTGCCCAAGGGTGCCAGTGCATCCCTTGATATCACTGTCACCGTGGATGAAGAAGCCAGCGGAACCATCACCAATACCGCCACTCTGATCGCCGTGGATCAAGACAACACCAACCCGGATACCGGGGCAGAAACGGATGTAGAGATCGTCGACCCCAACGGCTGCCAGGGTGAGACCGCGTACGGGGGTAATACTGCCGGTGCAGGTGCTGCCTGGTGGTATTACTTTGATACCCAGGGACCTCAAACACAAACCATCTGGGCCGGTCAGACCCTGAATGCGGGTAC
The DNA here is from genome assembly GCA_003558625.1 of Syntrophomonas sp. Lineage (GTDB taxonomy): Bacteria > Bacillota > Syntrophomonadia > Syntrophomonadales > Syntrophomonadaceae > PWPP01. The sequence goes on along the minus strand of PWPP01000104.1, from coordinate 13,614 downwards.
GGTCACCATCACCCCGGAGAATGGGACCGTCCGCATCGAAATGGTATTAAACCCGGGCTGGCAGTTGAGAAACGTCTCGGAATCGGTCAAGATCCAGGGCTATAATGAAGGGCAACTGCCATCTTCCCGGCCGGCCATGCCCCCGCAAACCTTCAACACCTACCGGGGGGAGAGCCTGGTCATAACCGGTCTGCCATCCTTCCGCTACTATGTCATCCATTTGGACGTGGAGTTCTGCGGCAATAATAACACCACCAGTATTGCACCTGTGAATACCAGCGACGGTGAAGCGGTGCAGGTCAGCACCCGGGACCGCTTCACCACACTTAAGAACTCCATGTCGACAAGGTTTTCCCGTTAATCACCAGGCCCTGGCCAGCGCTAGAGATGTCCCGGTTTCACTCGAGGCCGGGACATCTTTTTTATAGCACCATCCAGTCAGAATACATGGTAATTTTTTTTGGCAAGCCGGAATCGTTTGCATACCGCCCGGCTCCCTGCTGTGCCGTTCCATCCAGGAGAGCCCATACATCCGGCGCTGCCCTATCGATGGTTAAGAGACATGACCCCGGCACCGCTTTCTTCTCCATAAGGGAACAGGTCGGCAGACCGGGAGCCGCTACCGGACAACCGGCCAGAGCAAAATACGGGCAGCAGCATGAACGCATTGAAGCTCGGAGCTTTATCTGATCCGGCTTTCTTTATATAATCAGGATAGGAGCAGGGAGCAGAAAGGTTTTTCCCCGCGGTAAAAACCTTACCTCCGATCGCGCAGCCCACCGGCAAGCTTAACGGGCCGCTCCCTGGCTCTTACAGTGGGAAACATGGTATATGACCACGGAAAATCATCAGGTTAGAGCAATACGGACATGGCAGATCCCAGAGATGAGAGCAGGGAGGGGAAACAGGATGAAACATAGAGAACCCCATGGAGGACATAGCGGGCATGAACATCACTCTACCGCAGATGCCGGCAGGGGCAAGGTGGAGGAAGAAATCGCCCCGGCGGCGGATGAAGAGCACACAGACCGGGTAGAAGAAAGGCGAACAGGCACCGGTGAGCACAGCCATACAGAACCGGCTGTGAAGCATGATCACCAGCGGTAAGATCAGGAGCATCAGGAGCACCAAAAGCACGGGGGGCACGGGGGGCACGGGGGGCACGGGGGGCACCGGGGCCACCTGCATCACTCCCCGGAGATGTTCCGCCGCCGTTTCTGGCTGTCCTTTCTTCTCACCATACCGGTACTGCTTTACAGCCATCATATCCAGATGTGGTTTGGTTTTACCCCGCCCCTTTTTCCCGGTTCCGGATTTATCCCCTTTATCCTGGGCACGGTGATCTATATCTATGGCGGCCTGGTGTTTATACAGGGAGCCTGGGATGAGATGAAACAGAAAAAACCGGGCATGATGACCTTGATCAGCCTGGCCATATCTGTGGCTTATTTTTACAGCCTGATGGTGACCATGGGTTTCCCCGGGGAGGCCCTGTACTGGGAGCTGGCCACCCTGGTAACCATCATGCTGCTGGGACACTGGCTGGAAATGCGGGCCATCGAGGGAGCCAGTGGAGCTTTACAAGAACTGGCCAAGTTGTTGCCTGACCAAGCCCGCCGCCTGGTAAATGGGGAGATCGAAGAGATCCCTCTTCATGCTCTGGCCCCCGGAGACCTGATCCTGATCCGGCCCGGGGATCAAGTCCCCATCGACGGCACCATCGAGCAGGGGGAATCTTTTGTTAATGAAGCGATGCTCACCGGGGAATCCAATCCGGTATATAAAGGAGAAAATAACCGGGTTATTGCGGGCACCGTAAACCAGGATGGTTCCTTACGGGTGCGGGTGGATAAAACCGGGGGGGAAACGACCCTTGCCGGAATCATAGGGCTCTTGGAACAAGCCCAGTCCTCCACCACCCGCTCCCAGGCCCTGGCTGACCGGGCTGCGTTCTTGCTGGTGCTGATCGCCATGGCTGCCGCAGTTATGACCGCCCTGGCCTGGAGCATGGCCGCAGCCGGCAGCACCTTTGTATTGGAGCGGGTAGTTACGGTGCTGATCATCGCCTGCCCCCATGCCCTGGGACTGGCCATTCCCCTGGTAGTTGCCATTGCTACCACCCTCTCGGCCCGCAACGGGTTGCTGGTAAAGAATCGCCTGGCCCTGGAAGATGCCCGCAAAATAGACTGTGTTGTCTTTGATAAAACCGGCACTCTGACCAAAGGGGAACAGATTGTGACCGCTATCCATACCGTCCCCGGTGTTGATGAAGATGAGATGCTGCGCCTGGCAGCCGCTGCCGAAGCGGACTCGGAACATATGATCGCCCGGGCCATAAGCCGGGCCGCCCGGGATAAAAATATTATCTATCCCCAGGCGCAGCACTTTGAAGCCCTGCCCGGAAGAGGGGTGCTGGCCCGGATTGAGGGACAGCAGGTATATGTAGGGGGGCCCAACCTGTTAGAGAAACTGCAGCAAACTTTGCCGCCTGATTTGGAAGTGATCAAGAAAAAGTCTGACAGTGAAGGCCGGGGAAGCCTGGTGGTAGTCCGGTCAGAACAGGTTATGGGACTTTTGCTCATGGCCGATGAAATACGGGAGGAATCCCGGGAAGCGGTTGCGGCTTTAAAAAAAAGAAACATCCGGGTGGTCATGTTGACCGGCGACAGTGAGGCAGTGGCCCAAAGGGTTTCCCGGGAACTTCGAATTGACCAGCACTTTGCCCAGGTTCTACCCGAGCATAAGGCAGAAAAAATCCAACAGCTGCAGTCGGAAGGGTACCGGGTGGCCATGGTGGGAGACGGGGTAAACGATGCCCCGGCTCTGGCCCTGGCCGATGTGGGGGTAGCCATCGGCGCCGGCACCGATATCGCCGTGGAATCAGCCGGGATCATCCTGGTGCGCAATGATCCCCGGGATATCGTGCGCCTGATAAAACTCTCCCGGTCCACGTACGCCAAGATGCAACAAAACCTGGCCTGGGCGGTGGGTTATAATGTCCTAGCCATCCCCCTGGCCGCAGGCATACTGGCCCCGCTGGGCTTCATCCTGCCCATGGCGGTGGGAGCCGTCGTCATGTCGGCCAGCACCATTATCGTGGCATTGAATGCCCAGCTGCTGAGAAGGCTGGACCTCTCGTCGCTGGAGTAAATCGAGAAAGGATGGAAGGTTCCGGTGCTTAAATACTATCTCTATGGCTGGCTTATACTGGGTGCAGCCATCATCACCAACGGCCTGGCGCGGCAATGGGGCATCACCACCTGGTATGACTATCTCGCACACATTTCCCGGGCGGGATTTAAAACCAGCACCCTCGCCCTGCAGCCGGCCGAGATCATCTTTTTGTTTTTCCTCTATCCCGGCATTCTGGGATTCATCGTCGGCCTGGCGGTTCTATGGAGCGGTTCGGGGAAATAAAAAGGGACCAGACCGGCCCCTATATGGTAGTGGATTGTTCATTTTTTTATTCTTGCCGCCAGGAGCACCGGTGCCGGCTTTCTAAGAGCCTCTCTGCGGGATACATCCCTATTCCCATTCGATAGTCCCCGGGGGCTTGGAGGTGATGTCATAGGCCACCCGGTTGATGCCCTGGACTTCATTGACGATGCGGCGGGACATGGTATCCAGCAGTTCATAGGGTAAGCGGGCCCATTCCGCGGTCATGGCATCATCACTGACTACGGCGCGGATGATGACAGGATAGGCATAGGTGCGGCTATCCCCCATCACTCCCACCGTTCTGACCGGCGGTAATACGGCAAAAGCCTGCCAAAGTTCTTTGTTGAGTCCCGCGCCTTCTATCTCTTCCCGGACGATGGCATCGGCTGCTCTTAAGATATCCAATTTTTCTTTGGTCACCTCTTCCAGCACCCTGACCCCCAGGCCGGGTCCGGGAAAGGGTTGTCTCCAAACGATCTCCTCGGGGATGCCCAGCTTTTCACCGATAATCCGGACTTCGTCCTTGAACAGGAGCCGCAGGGGTTCAATCAGGGTAAAATCCATATCATCGGGAAGACCTCCCACGTTATGATGGGTTTTTATGGTCTGGGCGGTACTGGTTCCGCTCTCTATAATGTCCGGATATACCGTGCCCTGGACCAGAAAATCTATTTTCCCCAGGCGCTGGGCTTCCTGCTCAAATACACGGATAAACTCATCGCCGATAATGCGACGTTTTTCTTCCGGGTCTGTAATCCCGGCCAGGCGATTCAGGAATCGTTGTTCCGCATCCACATAAACCAGATGGATATGCATGTGATCCTTGAAGGTTGCCACCACCTGCTCTATTTCTCCCTGGCGCATCAGGCCGTTATTGACAAAAACACAAACCAGCTGATCCCCGATGGCTTGATGTACCATTACCGCTGCCACCGATGAATCTACACCCCCGCTTAAGGCACATAACACTTTTTTGTCTCCCACCTGTTCCCTGATGGCCTGGATTTCTTCCTGGATAAAATCACCCAGGTTCCAGTCCCCTTTGAGCCCGCATATCTGGTGGAGAAAATTTTCCAGAATTTTTGTGCCACCGGTGGTGTGCTGTACCTCGGGGTGAAACTGGACCCCGTATAACCTGCTTCCGTAGTCAGCCATTGCTGCGACCGGGCTGTTATCTGTGCGGGCGGTGACGCTGAAACCAGGCGGGATTGCTTTTATGAGATCACCATGGCTCATCCAGGCCTGAAAGGCGGCACCCAATCCGACAAACAGCGGGTCTGCGGTCAAAACTTCCAGCCGGGCTGCACCATATTCCCTTTTATCAGCGGCGGCCACCTGTCCTCCCAGGTTGTGGGCCAGAAGCTGCATACCATAACAGATGCCCAAAACCGGAATCCCCAGGTTCAAAACCCGGGCATCGATTCCGGGGGCATCTTTTTCATGGACACTGGCCGGTCCCCCGGTAAGGATAATGCCCCGGGGATTTAAGGCTTTGATTTCCTCGTAGTCCATATGATAAGGGTGCATTTCACAATACACCGAGAGTTCTCTTACCCGGCGGGCAATGAGTTGATTATACTGCCCCCCGTAATCTAATATTAAGACTAGTTCTTTTTGCATATATTCACGTTCTCCCTACTTATGATTTGCTGATGGGTCTAATATACAAACCATAGGATAATTTCTGTATTTTTCAGCATAATCCAATCCATATCCCACGACAAATTCATCGGGAATGGAATAACCGATATAATCCGCAGCCACTTCGCTCCGGCGCCGGGAGGGCTTATCTAAGAAGGAACAGATCTTTACTTCCTTAGGGCCCCGGCGCATCAGGCTTTCTTTTATATAGGCCAGGGTGAGGCCGGTATCAATAATATCTTCCACCAGGAGAACATTTAGACCTTCGATGGAACATTCCAGATCCTTCATGATTCTCACTTCACCGGAAGAAAGCGTAGAGAGACCATAGCTGGATACGTCCATGAAATCCATGGTTACCCTTACTCCTTTAATCTCCCGCACCAGGTCCGCCATAAAGATAAAGGCGCCTTTCAAGACTCCCACCACCAGCAATTCTTTTCCGGCATAGTCCCGGGAGATGGCCTCTCCCAATTCTTTTACTTTTGCCTGAATCTCTTCTGTTCCCAAAAGGACCTCAAATTCCCCTGTATGCAATGCTATCCCTCCTGAATTGATACGGGGTCTGCTCCCCGAAACATTGTATTTTTTGCCCTTGCCTGTTATGATTGTTGACTATTATATATTATACGTCTTTTTCCATCCCGGACCCAACCTAAAAGGATATTTTAAACAAGATAGCCGGCTTTTGCAGGGGACTGCTTTCCGCTTTATTTATAGGTCATAATAGAGCTGGAATTCCATGGGGTGCGGTATTTCATTTACCCGGCGGGCTTCTTCTCTCTTATTTTTTATCCATAATTCTATTAAGCGGCGTGGAAAAACATCCCCGGCCAGTAAAAATTCATGATCCTGCTCCAGGGCATCCAGGGCCTTCTCCAGGCTGGTGGGCAAGGCTTTAATGGTTTTTTGCTGCTCCGGGGTCAGGTGGTAGAGATTGATGTCATAAGGCCCAAAGCCTTCCGCCATGGGATCAATCTTGTTCTTGATGCCGTCCAGGCCTGCCATGAGCATTGCAGAATACGAAAAATATGGATTTGCGGTAGCATCAGAAGAGCGGAATTCAAAACGCTTTTGCATGGGAGTCTTGGCATAAGCCGGGATTCTGATGACAGCACTGCGGTTAGACGTTGCAAAACATATACTTACCGGAGCCTCGTAACCCGGCACCAGTCTCTTATAGGAATTGGTGCTGGGATTGGTAAAAGCCAGCATCGCCGGTGCATGCTTTAACATACCCCCGATAAAGTAAAGGGCTTCCTGGCTGAGGCCGGAATACCCGTTTTCATCGTAAAATATTGGTTGGCCCCCTTTAAAAAGGTGCATGTGGACATGAAGGCCGTTGCCGGCCTCGCCATACAGTGGCTTGGGCATAAACGTGACGGTCTTCCCTTCTTTAAACGCCATATTGGCAATTAAATACTTTGTCAACATGGTTTTGTCGGCCATTTTCTGCATAGGCCCGAATTCCACTTCAATCTCTACCTGTCCCGGCCCTCCCACTTCATGATGGTGGTATTTTACCGGTATTCCGTTTTCTTCCATGAGCAGGCACATGCGGGAACGCAAATCATAAAGGATATCATGGGGTGCGGCAATATGGTAACCACCCTTTAAGGGTATTTTATAGCCCAGGTTCTGTTTGTCATTGGAGCTGCTATTCCAGATGGCCTGCTGGGCATCGATGGTAAATCCGGTCTGGTGGGGACTGGTCTCATAGTCTACATGGTCAAATACATGAAATTCAAATTCGGGACCAATTCTCATTTCATCGGCAATCCCGGTGGAACGCATATAAGCCTCCGCTTTTCCCGCTACGGCCCGGGGATCCTGCTCAAAGCGGTAGTTGTCCGGATTGTCAATCACAAAAACATCACCGATCATACTCAGGGTGGAAACCTCGGTAAAAGGATCAAAAAATGCCGCGGTAATATCCGGAATGAAAATCATATCACTTTTTTCAATCGGAGCAAAGCCGTAATTGGAACCGTCAAAGCCAATACCATATTTTAATATATCCGGGTTAAAGCGCTCTATGGGAATTGTGAGGTGGCGCCATCTCCCCAGCAGGTCTATCATCTTGAAGTCAATCATGAGGATTTTTTTAGACCGGCAGTATTCCATTACTTCTTCGCAGTTGTTAAACATTTAATATTTTCCTCCTGCCTCTATTTAATTATCTTTGTAGACCGTGGAAATTATACCAAAACCATGATAAATAGTAAAGAACTATATCCTGTTTTTTGCATACACGAGGTTAGCCCAAATATATCCAACCATCTGATTCCGGCTCTTTCCGGATCTGTAAAAAAACAACCGGCCAAGGCCGGTTGTATGAGGGTATTTTTTTTATAAATGGTTGGGTTTTGTTATGATATAAGGCTATTTACATGGGAGGCATGCCGCCCATGCCGCCACCCATGGGCATGCTGGGTTCATCTGTCTTGATTTCGGTTATTATCGCTTCCGTAGTCAGAAGCATGGCAGCTATACTCCCTGCATTTTGTACAGATGAACGGGTGACTTTGGCCGGGTCAATAATACCGGCAGCAATCATATTTTCGTAAACTCCGGTTAACGCATTAAAGCCAATTCCCGGTTCAGCGGTTTTTACTTTTTCTACTACTACCGAGCCTTCAACACCTGCATTGTAAGCGATTTGGCGCAGGGGCTCTTCCAGGGCTTTCTTCACCAGGTTAAGGCCGGTAAGTTCGTCCGTTTCCACTTCAACCTTATCCAGGTCGGCAATTACATTAATCAGGGCCACTCCACCCCCGGATACAATACCTTCTTCTACTGCCGCTTTGGTAGCAGCCAAAGCATCCTCGATCCGGTGTTTCTTTTCTTTCAGTTCTGTTTCCGTAGCCGCTCCAACTTTAATTACAGCTACTCCACCTACCAGTTTAGCCATTCTTTCCTGCAATTTTTCTTTGTCATACTCTGAGTCAGACTCTTCTAACTGGCGCTTTATGTGACTGATACGTGCTTTGACTTCTTCTTCTTTACCTTCACCGTCAACGATAATGGTTTCATCTTTTTTAACCACTACCTGCCGGGCTTTGCCCAGCATATCCAGGGTCACATTTTCCATCTTAATCCCGATATCTTCAGAGGCAACCTGCCCATCGGTCAAAACCGCCAAATCTTCCAGCATGGCTTTTCTTCTTTCTCCGAAAGCAGGAGCTTTAACCGCTACACAAGTAAAGGTTCCTCTTAATTTGTTCACTACCAGGGTGGCCAGGGCTTCCCCTTCTATATCCTCGGCGATAATCAGCATAGGTTTTCCACTCTGTACAACTTTTTCCAGTACCGGCAGGATATCATTGATGGACGCTATTTTTTTGTCGGTTAAAAGGATATAGGGATTTTCAAGCACTGCTTCCATTTTATCCGAGTCTGTGATCATATATGGTGAAATATATCCCCGGTCAAAGCTCATTCCTTCGACAACTTCAAGGTCGGTGCCTACGGTTTGAGATTCTTCCACGGTAATAACCCCATCACGGCCGACTTTTTCCATAGCATCCGCGATGAGTTGACCGATTTCCCAGTCATCAGCGGAGATGGCCGCTACCTGAGCAATAGCTTCTTTAGATTCTACAGGCCGGCTAATACTTTCGATTTCATCCACGATGGCTTTAACAGCTTTTTCAATGCCCCTTCTCATAATCATGGGATTGGCCCCGGCAGCTACATTTTTCAGTCCTTCTTTGATCATGGCCTGGGCTAAAACGGTGGCAGTGGTAGTGCCGTCACCGGCGATATCATTGGTTCTGATGGCAACTTCTTTCACCAGTTGGCAACCCAGGTTTTCAAAGGGATCTTCCAGATCAATTTCCCGCGCTATAGTAACACCATCATTGGTTATGGTGGGGGAACCAAATTTCCGGTCTAATACAACATTTCTGCCTTTGGGTCCCAGAGTAACTCTAACGGTATTGGCTAACGTATCTACTCCTTTTTCCAGCTTTCTTCTGGCATCTTCGCCGAACTTAATTTCTTTGGCCGTCATCTATGTATCCTCCTTTATTATTGGTTTAATTTTGCTAGTATGTCTCTTTCTGATAGAATTAGATATTCCTCACCATCTACTTTAATTTCAGTGCCGCCATACTTGGAGAAAATCACTTTATCTCCTGCTTTTAGTTCCATGGGAATTCTTTCCCCTTTTTCATTTAAAGCACCCGGGCCTACGGCCAGCACTTCTGCTTCCTGGGGCTTTTCTTTGGCTGTGTCCGGCACCACCAAACCACTTTTGGTTTTTTCTTCTTTTACCGCCATTATTTTTACTACCAGTCGATCTCCTAATGGTTGGATTCTCACAGATATACCTCCTTCTTATTATTGTTAGCACTCAATGTTTGTGAGTGCTAATAACTATTATAATATTAGGCAAGATTGCTCCGATAATTCAAACGAAAAAAAGAGCGGAATCCGCCTATTATTAGCGATTAATTTACTTTATCTTCTATTTGCTCGGCCGGGCTTTAAATTTCACTTTTTTTATTCCTGTCCGCATTCACTGCTGTTGGCCTTTAATATATCCAGCCCATGGAGCAAAGGTTTAAGAATTGGCTCCAAAGACTCTCTAACCCCTTTGACACTTCCGGGCAGATTGACAATCAGGGTTTTTCCCCTGATGCCGGCCACTGCTCGGGATAACATGGCTTGGGGGGTTATTTGCAGACCATAATAACGAATGGCCTCGGGAATGCCGGGTACAATTTTATTTACTACCTCCAGGGTGGCTTCCGGGGTATTGTCCCGGGCTGAGAATCCTGTACCACCGGAAGTCAAGATCAGATCCGGATGCATCTCATCACAAACCTGGGCCAGTTTCTCTACAATGATTTCCAAATCATCAGAAATCACCTCATAGAATATGACCTTGAAGCCACGTTTTTCCATAAACTCCTGAATAAAAGAACCGCTGGCATCTGTTCTCTCGCCTTTGGCGCCTTTGTCGCTCATCACCAAAATCCCTAGCCGGTACATTTTATCACCCCGACCGGATCCCCCGGCCTGATGCTCCCGCCTTTGATGACCCGGCAAAACAACCCTTCATAGGGGAGAAGGCTTACACCCAGGGTCCGGGTTACAACACTGGGATGATCTTCCTTGCCAATTTGGCTCACCATTAATACAACGTCTTCTCCTATCTTCAGAGAATCTCCCGGCGTAATGAGGGAAAAATCCACCCCGCTGATCAAAAGGTTTTCGGCAAAGTCCCCGGGACCTGCCTGGAGATGGTGTTCCCGGTTTATTCTGTGAACACTGGCCAGGTTCAAGCAGGTTACCTGCCTTTCCCAGGGGCCGGCATGACCATCAAATTCAATACCATGGTTTTCAATGATCCGGGCTTCCTGCACTTCTTTCTTTAACTGTTCCCGTTCCGGGCTGATGCAAATAGAGTGTAAAACACCCAAAGCTGCAAATCCAGGTTTTTGACTATCCTTTCGCACCATAAAACCACTTTTTCCTCCTGCTTTTTCTATGAGTTTAATCTCTTTTATTTCCATCCATGGGTCTACGGCTTTGGTCATATCATAAACCGTCAATGCCGCTACCCCAGCCGCTGTAAGGGCTTCCATTTCCACACCTGTTTTTCCGGTAGTTTTTACCAGGGCTTGAATTACAATACAAGAGCGGGACTCATCAAATGCGAAGTGTATATCCACTCCGGTCAGGAGCAGGGGATGGCACATGGGAATAATAAACGGCGTCTGTTTGGCAGCCATGATTCCCGCCACCTGAGCCGCCGCCAGGACATCTCCCTTGGCGACCTTCCCCTGGATAATGGCCTCCAGGGTTGGGGGCTGCATTTCTATCACCGCCTGGGCCAGTGCCCATCTTTCCGTATCACCTTTGGCACCTATATCCACCATACGGGCCCTGCCCTGTGGGTTTATATGACTAAATTCCATTTTCAGCCTCCTATCTGGTGCATCTTGCGCTTATTTCCGGCTCCCCAACCGGAATGCATACTATGTTTTTCCGGTTTGAGGCTGATGGCGGAAAGAAAGAGGTCTTTTAGTTCACTGTCACTGGCCTGGTTTTGCAGGGCTGTTTTTAAATCAATTTCTCTAGGATCATAAAGACAGGCTCTTAGTTTGCCTTCGGCAGTAAGGCGAATACGGTTGCAATCTCCGCAAAAATGATTGCTCAGGGGGCTGATAAAGCCCACGGACCCCTGGCCCCCTTCTAATTTATAGTATTTGGCCGGTCCGTTACCCCGGATGGCTCTCACCGGCATAAGGGCATATTCTTGCTGAACTTGCGCTTTTATTTCCCGGGAGCAAAGGCTTCGGTCCTGACGCCAGTACAATAAATCTCCCACCGGCATAAATTCAATAAACCTGACGTGAAGAGGATAATTATAGGCTAAGCGGACAAAATCCATGATTTCATCATCATTAAATCCCCTGATCACTACCATATTGATTTTTACCGGATGCATTTCTAATTCCAGGGCCTTGTACAGGGACGCCATCAGCTTTCCGATATCTCCCTGGCGCGTAATATATCGATATTTGGTCTTTTCCAGGGTATCCACACTAAAGTTCACTCTCTGCAAACCGGCACTCTGCAGGCCGGCAGCCATGGGTGCAAATAGCATACCATTCGTGGTTATGGCGATATCATCAATGGCTGCTATAGAAGCAATATCACCGATCAGCTTGACCAGGTTCCTGCGGACCAGAGGTTCACCCCCGGTAAGCCTTATCTTGTGAATCCCAATCCCGGCAGCGATTTGAACCAAGCGGGCACATTCTTCCAGGGTCAAAATATTATTATGCCCTTTCCCCCCCAAACGCAATCCTTCCTCGGGCATACAATAGCGGCAGCGCAAATTACAACGGTCGGTTACAGATATTCTCATGTAGTTAATGTTGCGACCATAGGTATCTGTCATTTTCCTCACTCTCCCTGCCACACCGGCTATGCTCCTATATCCCCCTATGTTTTCTTTGCTATAGGCGTGATGATTACATCTTGTGTCCAGTATTTTCCTTATTCTTTCAGATCAGCCTGTAGACTGTATGGAAACTCTTATAATTGTGGGACTAAAAACAACCCAGTTCACAGGCAAATATTTTGATGCCGGCATCATCACAGGCTTGTCCTACATCCTGAAACTGAACCCCCAGGTCTTCTGCTAATTTCCGGGCTTCGGCACAACTTATTTTCTGCCCCGGAGCTTTTTCACGTAAAAGTTCAATAATTTTTGAGGTTTCCGACATGTGGCTCCACCTCCTAAAAAATAAGCACCCCTAAGGGGTGCACTCAGTAGCGATCTTACTAAATGACTCCTTTCCACAGGGAGGCATACCCGTTTCCAAGTATACCCTATCGTTCAAGGACCATAGCCTGTTACCTTAGGCCGCTTGAATCGGAGCATATAAACTTGCTCTTTATTATACCCTTAACGGGATGGTTTTAAAATGTTTTTCAATAATTTCTGCTCCTAACCATTAAAAACCCAGGTTAAAAAACTCCCATTTCACCATCAGCTCTGATTGCTCGGTAATAATCCATTGCACCGCTATATCCCCTGACTGGGGGAAAATGTTTTCCACGATCTGAAAATCATAACAGACTCCGCATAAAAACACATCTTTCCTGAGGCCCGGTAAAAAACGATCATAATATCCCTTACCGTAGCCAATACGATAGCCCCGGTAATCAAAAGCCAGACCCGGAACAATAACCACATCAATATTCTCAGGGGGATAGGGCTCGCCCACGGGTTCCATGATGCCAAAGGATCCGGATCTGGTTTGGTCCAGGCCCCCATATTTCACTGCGCTTAAATGCCCATTTTTTTCCACCCGGGGCAACAATATCGTCTTTCCCTGGTTTTGTTTTTCCTCTAAAAAAGGCATGATCCTAACTTCCTGGTTGATACCATAAAAACCCATGATCGTCCGGGCCTGATATATAGCTTTTAATTCATCCAGTTTATGGCATATAGCAGCACTGTTAATCTCCACCACAGACATGTTCAATGCTGCCCTGCGGATTAACATATTTTGCCGAATATCTTCCTTGGCCTTTACGCTATTGCTGCTGTCTGGTATTTCCACCCGCATCATCTCCTAATAAGCGTTACCCTGAAGGTTCAAAAATAACATAATTTGGGGATTTATCCACAGGGCGTAAAATGCAATTTTCTCGGTGTTAAGGGATGGTAAAATGTTTGTACCATCCCTTTGTCAATGTTTTGTTTGTCCACAGCTTTATCCACATGTTCCACAACTACTTTCCCATGTTTCCATTCCAGCCTGGGCGTTCAGGGAAAGGGAGGCGAATTCCTGGCGCAATAACTGGGGATAAGCTATGCCTGCGACCATAGCCGCATTGTCTGTACACAGGCTTAAAGCCGGATAATACAAGGCAAGCCCGTGTTGATCCCCAGCCGCTTTCATTTTTTGTCTTAAAGCTGAGTTGGCAGCTACCCCTCCTGCTAACAGGATTGTATTGGCCTGGCAGGTTTGAGCCGCCATAATGGTTTTTTCTACCAGCACTTCAACCAAG
>PWPP01000083.1 GCA_003558625.1 Syntrophomonas sp. | reverse complement strand
GTATCGTGTCCCTGGGGGTGGGATACAGCCAAAATACCCCCGGGGGATTTTACCGCTCCCGTACCATGCCGGAGCCCACCTGTCTGGCCCGGATCCTCTTTGAAACCTGCCGGGAACTGTTCCGCCTTTTTTACAGCGGGGAAGCCGTGCGCAGGCTGCAGGTATCGGTCACCAATTTGCAGCCCTGGGATATCCTGCAGCCGGGGCTTTTTGCCGATCCCCGGCTGCAAAAAGAACTGGACTTGGCCCTGGTTCTGGACCGGATTAAAGACAAGTATGGTGCTGCGGCCGTCATCCGGGCCATTTCCCTCCATCCCGAAGCAATAAGCCGTATCCGGGCCGGGAAAATAGGAGGACATAAAATATAGCCCGCTGCTTTTCATATCCGAGTCCGGAGACTGCAGCTTGTAAGTCGGACCGGGCCTTGCTATAATGGGCCCAGGCCGGTCCGGGGAGCAGTCCCGGCAGGTTTATTCACCTATGGAGTCAGGAGGCGGAGCATATGAAGGACATCGTTTTGCAGCCCGTGGGCAGGGTGATTTCAGAGATAGACGCGATTGATGACATGATACGCGGGGGTACGGCTGCTAAGATCGAAATTTATCCTCCCTATCAGGAAGCATTGTACCGCATTGAAGAGAACTCCCACCTGTGGATTTTAGCCTGGTTTCACCAGGCCCCCCGGGATAAACTGCGGATAAGCCCCCACCGCATGGATCCCCAACTGCCGCAATACGGGGTTTTTGCCCTGCGTACCTTTGCCCGCCCCAACCCCGTGGCTTTGACCCTGGTAACCCTGGAGCGGGTTGAGGGCAACCTCGTTTACGTGCAGGGTCTCGATGCCATCTCCGGCACCCCGGTCATTGACATTAAACCCTATTTTGAAAACGACATCGTTTTTTCTCCCCGCACCTCCTTTATCCGGGGCAAAACCCTGGAAATGAGGCAGAACCGTATGTACCGCCAGGCCCTGGCCCACCACCGGGAAGATTGCCCTGACCTGCAGGTAGCGGTGAGAATGGCCACCATAGCCGAAGAGCACCTGGGCCAGCTGACCGTAGACGCGGTCATGATAACGGTAACCGGGTCCCGCTGCCTGGGGGACTGCCTCCAGGGTCTGAGCCGGGCCCGCCTGTCCAACCCGCCCCGCTTTACCTTTATCGGGGCGGATAACGGGGGGGAAAGCTGCTGGGAAAAAGAGGGCTCGGTTTTGCATATCCGCCTGCAGGAGGGGATAAACCGGGACCGGATCCGGGAGCTGCCCGACCGGGAGTTGTTCAACATCGACACCGGCGGGAATTGAAGAAGCGCCAAAAGTCGTCGCATAAGGTCAAAAAAAATCCTGCCTCCCAAAAGGAGTCAGGATTTTTTCATCTCTAATAAAGGCCGCCCGGTCTAAAGAACGAAGGGCGGGGCTCCGTATCCCACCGGATTTAGGAAACCCGGGACCGTTCTTCATAATGGGAGAATTCCATGGAAAAGCCGGCACGTCCCTGGGTAGCAGATCTCAGGATGGTAGAATAGCCAAACAGTTCTGCCAAAGGCACCAGGCCCATAATAATCTGGGTTTTGTTTTCTTTTTCAATGGACTGCAATTTGCCCCGGCGATTATTGATATTGTTGACGATATTCCCGGTAAATTCTTCCGGGGATGATATCTCCAGCTTCATAATCGGTTCCAGCAGTTTAGGCCGGGCTTTTTTCAGGCACTCTTTGGTGGCGATCATCCCTGCAGTCCGGAAAGCCATTTCCGAAGAGTCCACTTCGTGGAAAGAACCATCCAGCAAAGTGGCTTTCACATTTACCACGGGATAGCCCTTAATTACGCCTTCCTTCAGCCCTTCTTTGATTCCGGATTCAACGGCGGAAATATATTCCTTGGGAATTGCGCCCCCGGTAATCTTGCTTTCGAAAACAAAACCTTCTCCGGGTTCCAGTTTCAATACCACATGGGCGAACTGGCCTCTTCCACCGGTCTGTTTGACAAAGCGGGTCACATGTTCGGCCTCGGCCCCAATGGTTTCCTTAAAAGCTACTTCCGGTTCCCCTACGATCACATCCACCTTGAATTCCGAGGTCAGTCTTTCCGCTATAATTTCCAGGTGCAGTTCTCCCATACCGGAGATCAGGGTCTGGTTGGTTTCCTTGTTCATCGTGATTTTAAAGGTCGGATCCTCCTGGGTCAGTTTAATCAAAGCCTCGGATATACGGGCCTGATCTGACTTATTCTTCGGTTCGATGGAAATTTGAATCACCGGTTCCGGGAAATTGATCGTTTCTAACATTACCGGACGGGCTTCATCACACAAGGTATCTCCGGTGATTACGTCTTTCAGGCCGGCCATGGCCACAATATCCCCGGCTTTAACCTGGGAGATCTCTTCCCGTTGGTTGGCATGGATCTTTATTAAACGGCTGATCCGTTCCTTTTTACCGCTTCTGGTGTTATAGATATAATTTCCGGAATTAAGGGTTCCGGAATAAACCCGGGCAAAAGACAATTTGCCGATATGGCGGTCAATGACCACTTTAAACACCAGGGCGGAGAAAAAATCGGTTTCATCAGCTATGATTTCTCTGAAGGTATCGTCTTTCAGGTCGATAAACTTTACTGCAGGTACATCTAAGGGAGAAGGCAGATAATCTACCACCACGTCCAACAGGATTTGAATACCAATATTTTTATAGGAACTGCCGGCGATCACCGGGACCACTTCCCCGGAGATGGTTTTTTCCCGCAGCACTTTTTGCAGCAGGGCCGGAGAAATCTCTGCTTCATCGAAGAACAGCTCCAGTAAATCCTCATCCAATTCCGACAGGCTTTCCACCAGGGTATTACGGTATACCTGGCAACGTTCCCGCTCTTGGGCGGGGATTTCCTGAATCACGATATCATTACCCAGAATACCGTTGAAAGTATAGTATTTCAGGTTGATTAAATCCACGATGCCGGCAAACAGATCCTGCTGGTAGATGGGCAGGTTAATGACCACCGGATTAGAGCCCAGGCGGGTCCTGATCTGGTCCACCACCTTAAAATAGTCGGCTCCGATGGTGTCCATTTTATTAATGTACGCCACCCGGGGTATTCTATATTTATCAGCCTGGCGCCAGACCGTTTCTGACTGGGGTTCTACCCCGCCTTTGCCGCAGAACAAAACCACGGCTCCGTCCAGAATGCGCAGGCTTCTTTCCACTTCCGCCGTAAAGTCCACGTGACCGGGTGTATCAATAATATTAATGGCCGTACCCTTCCATTCACAATGGGTAGCGGCAGAGGCTACGGTAATGCCCCGTTCCTTTTCATAGGACAGGTAATCCATTACACTTTCCCCGTCATGGGTTTCCCCAAGCTTATGGGTAAGTCCGGTATAGTATAATATTCTTTCTGTAGTTGTTGTTTTACCGGCATCGATATGAGCAATGATGCCTATGTTTCTTAAATTCTCTAACATCGACGTTTCTGCACTCCTTAAATGTAAAAAATAATAATATAGTAGTGTAAAATCAAAGTGATAAGAACATACCCCTATTTACACCCAAGTATTAATAATACGTTCTTTTACTGTATTTGTCAATTAGCATCCATGAATATCGCCGCAAGATAAAGTTACAAACTTCACCAAACGGGGTCAGGCCTTTCACTTCACCAAACTTCACCAAACGGGGTCAGGCCTTTCACTTCACCAAATTGGGCCAAGCCTTTCACTTCACCAACCCGTTCTCGGCGGTCTCTTTTTCAGAAGCAGTACGATTTCCCGGGAACTTACCTGAATGGCCCCGGCTTCTAAAACCGCCGCTTTCACATCTTCCCGCAAAAGGTCATAATGGGGTTTATTCTTACTGGCATGAAACCAGACTCTTTTTATACCCACCCGGCGGGCAAAAAGGTGCAGTTCCTCTTCACTGCTGCAGGAAATCAAATGAATCCCATCGGTATATATCGCCATCTCATTGCAACCTCCATGTAAAAATCATTTCCCGGGTCGGGGGATGAACCATCCCCCGCTGGGCAGCGCCATACTATGTCACTTTCTAATATGGTAATACGAAAACCATATTAGGGCTAGTGTTAGGGGAGTCATCATATCCTGCAAAACATTTCCCTATTTAATAGGATCCTGCGGGACTGGCGTCCGGGCGCGGTTTATTAAAAAGACCGTTTTACGGATTTCCGAGAGGATATCCGATCATCAGAGAAAAAGGTCTGCATAGGGGACGTGCTGTCTTATATATTTTATAATGGAAAGGAGAAGAACATTATAGCATCAGATAAATAGCTGAGGGGAGGTTTTACGATGGAAACCAAAGAGGCCATCTTTGGTCGCAGGAGTATCAGAAAATATGTGGATAAACCCATTGCGCAAGAGGTGTTAGAGGAGATCATGGCTGGAGCCCTTATGGCTCCTTCGGCGGTCAATAACCAGCCCTGGTATTTTGTGGCGGTACAAAGCTCGGCCCAGATGGATAAGCTGAAAAGCATATTTGAGGATGTGGGTGATGATATCCGGCTGGTGCTGGAGAAGCGCTTTCCCAACCATCCGGAGGTGGTAAGCGAGACCCTGGGATTTTTTAAAGGCCTGGGAGCAGCGAGTGTATGTGTGCTGGTTTTTTTGCTGAAACCGGGTGAAGAATACGATATTGTGGCGGTCCAGTCAACGGCTGCCGCCATCCAGAACCTCTGCCTTATGGCCTATGACCGGGGAATTGGTTCCTGTTGGATGACGGCTCCTCTCACAACTGGCTATGGCCCGGTGCTGGAAAAAGAATTTGCCCCGCAAGCCGGAAAATTTGTT
>PWPP01000090.1 GCA_003558625.1 Syntrophomonas sp. | reverse complement strand
CCTTGGATCAGGGCATCTTTAAGTTTACACCGAAAAGATGCCTGCTGTTTTTTATCCCACACCAGCCTATTATTGGTGCCCGCTTTCCCATTATGAGAGGGCATCCTAGATCCATCCTCCTGGTGGGGAAACCATAACCTATCTGCCCCTCTTTTTTTTCTTTCCTCCCTGCCGGTAATCCCTGATCAGGGCTTTTTTACCGGAGCCGATCAGGTCAGTGCGCTTAAGCTCTTCCAAGGCTTCCCGTACCAGGTGGTAATGGGCCGGGTTTCTATATTGCAGCAGAGCCCGCTGCTTATCCCTTATTTTCCGGCCTTTGGGCACCGATACGTTCTGCCCGGTCAATGGATGTATGCCGGTATAATACATGCAGGTGGAAAGGGTCATGGGAGTGGGGGTGAAGTTTTGCACCTGTTCGGGGTAATACTGCAAGTGATCCCGTATAAATTCTGCCAGTTCCAGCATATCCCTGCTGCTGCACCCCGGATGGGCCGCGATAAAATAGGGTACCAGGTACTGGTCCCGCCCCAATTCCCGGTTCACCTGTTTAAATTCGCGTATGAACTGCAGGTAGCTGCTTTTCCCCGGTTTATGCATCAGATTGGTTACATAGGGATTAATGTGCTCGGGAGCGATTTTCAGTTGCCCGCCTATATGGTGGCGGCACAATTCTTTTAAATACTCCCGGGAAGGATCCGCCAGTAGCAGGTCATGACGGATGCCAGATGCTACAAAAATATTTTGCGCACACCTTTCCTCCCTCAGTGTTCGCCATAAAGCCAGGGAGGAACTATGATCAGGGTTCAGGTTTTTACATATCCTGGGATGGAGGCAGCTCAACCGGCGGCAGGTTATACACTGCTGCGGGTTTTTCTTTTTCAGGCCGTACATGTTAGCCGAAGGGCCGCCCACATCAGGAATCGTGCCTTTAAAATCCGGGTGGGATCTCATCTTTTGGGCTTCCCGGAGGATGGAGCCCGGGCTGCGGTTTTGGATGAAACTGCCCTGGTGCAGGGCCAGGGAACAGAAAGCACAACCCCCAAAGCAACCACGATGGGTCAAGATGGAAAATTGCACCGGTTCCAGCCCCGGAATATCCCCTATCCGGGCATAAAACGGATGTGCCCGCCTCTGGTAGGGCAATTCATAGATAGCATCCAGCTCCGGGGTACTCAGGGGATAGGCCGGGGGATTCTGTACCAAATAGCGGCTGCCGTGTTCCTGCACCAGTACCCCTGCATTATAGGGATTCAGATGCCGGAAGATGATACCGGTCATGCGGGCGAATTCCTCCGGTTTTTGTTTCACTGCGGCCAAGGAAGGCAGAACCGTACTCCCGTCCGGGGGGGACTGGGCCCCATAGCAGGTTCCCCGCAGATCTCTAATTGTGTTTGGTTTCTCTCCCGCTGATACCCTCCGAGACAGTTCAGCTAACACATATTCACCCATACCATAAACCAGGAGATCGGCCCGGCTGTCGAATAAAATGGAGCCCCTGACCCTATCGCTCCAGTAATCGTAATGAGCCAGCCGCCTCAGGCTGGGTTCCACTCCCCCGATCACCAGGGGAACTCCCGGGTAGGCTTCCCGCAGGCGGTTGCAGTAAACTATCGTGGCCCGGTCCGGCCTCTTTCCCGCCTGGCCGCCGGGGGAATAGGCGTCATTATTCCTCTTCTTTTTGTCGGAGGTATAATGGCTGACCATGGAATCAACATTGCCAGGACTCACCGCAAAGAAAAGCCGGGGCCGTCCCAACATCATAAAATCCTGCAGGCTTTCAACATCGGGCTGGGCAATGATGCCCACCCGCAAGCCCCGGGCTTCTAAAAAACGGCCCAAAACCGCTGCGGCCCAGGCGTGGTGATCCACATAAGCATCCCCGCTGACGATGATAATATCCAGCTCATCCCAGCCGCGCTGCTTCATATCTGTTGCATTCAGGGGCAAAAAGGGCATAGCATTCTCCTTGTAAAAGCTTGTTGTGGGATATATCAATAAAACCTTGGGCTTTTTATGATCCCGATTATTCTTTCTTACGGTTTAGCTTCTTCCCTATATATTATATGGTATTCTCATCCCTATGATGAAACCCTTCTGCGAATACCCCTTGATGTAAAGTACCGGCAGAAATCTTTTTCATTATCATACCGGCTCCATGAGCAGAAGAGCACAAACCATTAATGAATTCAGACCTAACAATATGTGCACATCCATCGGCAAAAATGACGTGCTGGCAATAATCAAGGAACCTATGCCCGCACTGGTAAGAGGGTTACATATGGTGGTGCAGTCTGTGGATGAAATGTTGCAAATAGAAATTGAGCATCCGGTTTTTTCCTTTATTCATCAAACGATCACTCTGTGCCGTTATTATCCGGTCCAACTTTTAAGCCAGACCCGAATCCAGGAAATCAGACCCTATCAATACCGCTTCAGGATAAATGATTCTATGATGAAAAAAAATGGAAACATGATCTTTGATCATACTCCCATAATAAAATATAAATGAACCTTTTCAATGCTCCACTTTGCCGATAAAGATCTGAAAACCTGTTAAATGACGGTTTTATGTTTTTTACCGCAGCTGCAGGTTAGCTTCACCATAATTTTTTTGCAATCCACTCTGCATGTTTCTATGTTTTTCATACCCGGTAAAATCCTGGCTCTGTTTTTGGACAAATAGACCATCAATTTGTCACAGTCCTGACAAAACCACACATTGCTCTCTCTAGAATTTATTGAAAGCACAGAAATACCAATCATGTTATACACTCCTTTCATTTTGGGAAAACACTCATTCTTGTTTTGTTTACAGCTTAAGATAGACAGCTCCAAAGCAAAACCAGTACCCTGGCGCTGGTCAAAAAAGACCAGTTATATATTCAAGGTCAAAAAATGAGGCTCCCGTAGGGACCTCATTTTTTATACCTTCATGTATCTTCCACATGCACGAGATCAATAGTTTACAGGTGCCTGATATGCTGGTGCAGCAAGGAATTGATGTGGCCGGTTCTGTGATTTGCTCTCTTAAACTATTTTAAACTGTAAACGTTCTCTATTAGGACCCGGGCTTTAGAGGTGACTCCTCCCTCTTCTTTTAAATCGTTTTGGTTCTGTTAAGATAGTAAGGGTATATTTTTTTCGCCAGGCGTAGTTAAAGCTCATAATGACTTGAGTCTTCACCGGCAGGGTTACCTTTTGGCAAAAAGTGCAGCATACAAAGTGAAGCATTGAGAAGGCCTCTTATCACTTTTGATGTTATTACCATTCCCATCCCATTATAGTGTTTTTTTCCAAAGTATACAATATCCTTTACATTTTGTGCCCATTTGGTTATTTTGTCACCGATTTGATTGCCTATAAATAAAACTCGGGTTTATTCTACGAACAGGGAAACCATTTTAAACTGCAGGCAATCCCCCCAGACTCCGGTTAGTAAGTCGCAACCCCGGCAGCACCGCCCGGCCCGGATTATGTAGGCGATCACGCAAGGCATAGGACCTGGCTTTAACTTCGTGTCAGGTATAAAGCTTGAGCATTTTTTCTACCGTTTGTTTCATTTCCTCCCGCAATGCCCGGGGTTTTATAACTTCCAGATTTTCCCCCTGGCTTAAAAACCACATTTTGATTCCCTGCCCGAACACCTCGGCTTCTAATAAATAATCCTGCTCCGTTTCCCGGGAGATAACCCTGGCAGTAGGTAAGCGGTCTAAAATGGCTTCCAAAGAAGGACCCCGGTATCTGATCTGAACCTGCATCAGGTTTCCGGCCTGCATAAACTGAACCCGCTTTCGGAATTCACCTTCTTCGAAGCGTTCGCTGTAAGGTATATGAAAATGTTCATCCTTCAGTTCATATGTTTTTATTCTGTCCAGGCGGTAGATGGTGGGATAATCATAAGTGCGCTGGGTACGGTATGCGATGAGGTAAAAATAGTATTCCGAAAAGACCATGCCTACCGGTTGTAAAATCCTTTCCGACGGACTAGAATCCATCAACCCTTGATAGATTACTTTTACACTTTGCTTTTTCCGGATCGCCTGACTCAGATCCCACAGGGTCTTTAACACCGATTGTCCATGTTGCAGGGGCATATAGTGATGTGCTTCATTGGCAAGCATGGTACTGATGTGTTTTCTATGCCGGGGCTCTACCTGTATTTTCAGTTTATGCAGCATAATCTCTATTTCCTCTCGCCGAAAGGCCCGGCTCTCCAGGAGAACCCTGGATATGGCCAGTATTTCCGCCGGCTGGAGCCAGTAATGTTCATTTTTGGCCAGGAGGTAGCCCTCATGTTCTGCACTGTATTCGATCTGTAAAGGCCGTCCAAATATTTGTGCTTCGCTGCAGTAGGCCCTGAGATCGTCGATGTCACGGGTGATTGTCCGTTCATTCACCCCAAAAATAACGGCTGCTTCCCTTTTCCTTAACACTTCACCCTGGCAAAGCTTTTCAAAATGAGCCAGCAGGCGGAAGGTTTTACCCAGGGCATATGCCTTATTTTCCATTTTCGGCCCTCCTTTGCTTTTTTGCTTCTTTATCCCCTTCTATTTGATTTTATCCCTCTTAAATCCTGTTATTATGAGGGTTATTTTCAGATATTTTGTAATTTCTGCTGGCAAAACACCAGAAATCGAGGGAAAAAGGGCCCATAAGACTGATGCAGCGATTATAGGGGAGGTTTGCGGGAGGGAAGGAAAACATGAAAAAAGAACTCCCGCTTCAGTCCGAAAACCCGGGCATGATCAGGAGAAATTATGGTTTGATATAGATAGACCTCTTCCTGCACACTATCCACCGGGGGCAGAAAAT
>PWPP01000142.1 GCA_003558625.1 Syntrophomonas sp. | reverse complement strand
GTTGTAGCATAAAAGAAACATGATGAACGTAAAGGGCAGAGCGGCTGCAATAGCCATTTGCTGCAGGGCCACCAGACCCCCGGACCATAAAAGAATGGTGGCTAAAAGAGCCAGGGTCAGTCCCCAGATGATTTTTTTAGAAGAAGGCGGGTTCAGATGGCCTTCTGAAGTCATCATCCCCAGGACAAAGGTGGCAGAATCAGCGGAAGTAATAAAAAAAACGACCAGCAGGATTATGGCAATGACAGAAAGCAGGGTGCTCAAGGGAAAATAGGTAAACACCATAAACAAGACCGTGGAAACATCCGCGAGGGCATGCCGGGCAATTCCTGTCCCCTCGGTGATTTCCATGAACAAGGCGGTGCCCCCAAAGACACTAAACCAGATCATGCTGAGGATGGTAGGCACCAAAAGCACCCCCAGGATAAACTCCTTAATGGTTCGCCCCCGGGAAATGCGAGCTATAAAAAGGCCCACAAAAGGAGACCAGGATATCCACCAGGCCCAGTAAAATATGGTCCAGGCATTGGTCCAGGCATATCCCTGAAAAGGGTTGGTCTGCAGGCTCATGGCAATAAAGTTGCCGAGATAATCTCCCAGGGAACTGATGAAAACATTGATGATGAAAACGGTGGGACCAACCAGGAACATAAATAGGAGCAGCAAAAAAGCCAGATACATGTTGAGTTTGCTGAGGGTTTGGATCCCCTGGTCCAGGCCGATGGTGGAAGATATCAGGAACAGGACCGTAACCACAGCAATAATGATGACCGGGGTATAGGGATAAGAGGCAAACCCAAAGATGTGTTCCATCCCGCTGCCGATCTGCAGGGCCCCCAGCCCCAGGGAAGTGGCCACCCCAAAAACCGTGGCTACCACCGCCAGAATATTAATAATATTACCGGGAGTGCCATATATTTTTTCACCCAGGAGGGGATAGAAGCAGGAGCTGATCAAAGGCGGCATATTCCTTCGGAAAGTAAAATAGGCTAAGGTCAGGCTGATGACAATATAAATGGCCCAGGGATGCAGGCCCCAGTGAAAAAAACAATAACGCATGGCAAACGCAGCAGCATCGCCGGACCCTTCTGCGATGTGTTCCGGGGGATTCATGTAATGACTGAGCGGTTCAGCCACCCCCCAGAAGATCAGCCCGATGCCCATCCCGGCGGCAAAGAGCATGCTAAACCAGCCAAAGCTGCTGTACTGGGGTTTTTCGTCATCCCGCCCCAGCCGGATCCGGCCGTAGCGGCTGAATGCCAGAAATATCACGAAGAGAAAAAAAATAATAGCCGCCAGGTGGTAAAACCAGCCGAAAAAAAAGATGATTTGGCCGTGGACCAGAGCCGCCAGGTATTCCAAAAGCCGGGGGCTTAAGATCCCCACCACAGCCAGTAATAATATCACCGTCAGTGAAACCGTAAAAACGGTGTTTCTAAACAAACAACCTCTCCCCCTCCCCTGCCTGCTATGGGTGTCAGGGCACCAGCAATACTGAAACCGGAGCCGTCTGGCTGACCCGTTCAGCCGTGGATCCCAGCACCTTGTTCTTGAGCCAACGATTAAAACGGCCCATAATGATTAAATCCGCCCGGGTTTTTTTAGCCTGCTGAATAATGCTGGTAGAAGGGCGGCCAATCTCTTGAATCAAGATCACTTCTTCAAAATCCGCTGACAAAACTTCTTGCAGTGCATCCAGTTTTTCCTGCACCAAAGCCTGGCGTTTCCTTTCTGCCAGGGGATCTGAGGCTCTTTTCCCCACATTTACGGCTACCACCCGCCGGGCTTTTTGTCCCAGAAAGCTGACATAGGGCAAAACCCGTTCTGCCGCTTCATCAAAATCGGTGCCAAAAAGAATGGTGTCCAGGTGCTTGTCATGGTATTTTTTCAGAATCAAAGTGGCCATATCGGTGAGGCGCAGGATATCCCCGGAGGTACTGCCAAATAACGCCCGGAATAGCAGGTTTTTCTGCCGGGTGGGAACCGTGATGAGATCCACAGATTTCTCCCGGGCCAAGCTGATAATTTCCGTAGCCAGGTGCCCTTCCCGGATCTCATATGAGGTTTTATACTCTTTCAATTCATTGAGGGTTTGGACCATGTGTTTTAGCTTCTTTTCAAGCTGATGCCGGTTTAAGTCTGTTGTCACCACATGTAAGAGGATTAATTCCTCCAGGCAAAAATCCGCTATGTACTCCGATGCCGCAATCAAATCCAGGATATCATGGGGGAGAGCAATGGGTAGCAATACTTTATTCAACATGCCTGAACCCTCCTCTTTTTCGTCAGCTCCCCCCGGGCCGGTGTAAAACCTTGTGTTCTTTGTAGGAGCCTTTCCCTGGCCCAGGAAGCCGGTAAAGGTACGCCATCAGGTGATGGCAGTAGCATATTATTTACCATTATATTATAATTAAGTATAAAATGCTTATTTTTACAGGCAAGAACTACAGAAAGGCAGGTGAAACCTGGCAGCAGCAAAGAGATGGCTGCCAGGGACATTGTAATGAAGAAAAAAGTATTAATTGTCGGGGGGGTTGCCGCCGGAGCCAGTGCTGCCGCCCGCCTGAGAAGGCTGGATGAAAACGCGGAAATCATCATGTTTGAACGGGGAGAACACATTTCCTTTGCCAATTGCGGTTTACCGTATTATGTGGGAGGAATCATCCAGCAGAGAAAACGTCTTCTGGTGCAGACCCCTGCCGCTATGTCCCGGCGCTTTAAAATCGATGTGCGGGTGATGAACGAGGTCATAAATATTGACCCTGCGGTCAAAAAAGTAACGGTTAAAAACCTGGTAGATGAAACCACCTACGAGGAACGCTATGACAACCTGGTTCTGGCCCCAGGAGCCAGCCCGGTAATCCCTCCCATTCGCGGTATAGAACAAGCCCACGTGTTTACGGTAAGAAATGTGCCCGACAGCGATATCATCAAAGAATATATCGACCGGCAGAAGCCCGGCCATGCTGTTGTCATTGGTGCCGGATATATCGGCCTGGAAATGGCTGAAGTGCTGCATATGAAAAATATCAAGGTTACCATCGTTGAGGCCGGGACCCAGATTATGAATTACCTGGACCCGGAAATGGCTGCCATCGTGCAAAACTATATTGCCCAGACCGGCATCAACTTGCTATTGCAGGAAAAAGCGGTTGCCGTTGACGGATATACCGTGAAACTGGAAAGCGGCACCACGCTCCCTGCTGATCTGGTCATCCTGGGAGTTGGCGTGAAGCCCGAAGTAACCCTGGCCCTGCGGGCAGGCCTTTCCCTGGGCAAAACCGGAGGCATCCTGGTCAATGAGTACCTGCAGACGTCAGATCCCGCTATTTATGCCGCCGGAGATGCCATCCAGGTCAAGCACCTGGTCACGGGTGAAGACACCCTCATTCCCCTGGCCGGACCGGCCAACCGGCAGGGCTGGCTGGTAGCCGGAAACATTGCCGGTTTTCGGCAAAAATACAGCGGTGCTCAGGGAACCGGAATTCTCAAGGTGCTGGACATGACCGTTGCCTCTACCGGAGCCAATGAGAAAATGTTGCAGCAGCAGGGCTATCATTATTCCTTTGTGCATATTCATCCCGCTTCCCATGCCACCTACTATCCCGGCAGTACCACCATGTCGGCCAAGCTGCTCTTTAGCAGTGATGACGGCAGGATCCTGGGCGCTCAGATCGTGGGCTATGACGGGGTGGACAAGCGCATGGATGTTTTAGCCACGGCCCTTAGAGCAGGTATGACCATTTTCGATCTGCAAGAACTGGAGCTCTCTTATGCCCCGCCCTACTCCTCGGCCAAAGATCCGGTCAACATGCTGGGCTATGCTGCCGGCAATATCTGGCATAAACGGATTCAGGTCATCAGCTGGGACCAGGTAGCATCCCGGATAACCCAGGGTGCTTTCCTCATCGATGCCAGGACCCCGGCAGAAGTGGAGGGGGGAAGCTATCCCGGGGCCTATAATATACCGGTAGACGAACTGCGGGACCGCCTGGAGGAAATCCCACCGGATAAAGAAGTCCTGGTATATTGCCAGCAGGGCCTGCGCAGTTACATTGCCAACCGCATCCTGCTCCAGAACGATTTTACCGTATTCAATATCAGTGGCGGGTATAATACCTACCGCCATTTAGAAAAAAACTAATCCCCCCGGAAGACCGGAGCACCAGATCAAATAAACTCGACCATGACCTATAGGAACGGCGAAACGGGAAATAAAATAATATATTTCTTGAAAAGAGATACTAAACATTGTATAATACTTTTTGCGGGCGGGTGTAGCTCAGTGGTAGAGCCCCAGCCTTCCAAGCTGGTTGCGAGGGTTCGATTCCCTCTACCCGCTCCATTTTTAGTCCCTGTAGCTCAGCTGGATAGAGCAACGGACTTCTAATCCGTAGGTCGGGGGTTCAAATCCTCCCGGGGACGCCATTTTTCATGTTTTTGTATTTATGGTGGGTGTAGCTCAGACTGGTTAGAGCACCAGATTGTGGCTCTGGGGGCCGTGGGTTCAAATCCCATCATCCACCCCATTTTATACTTGACACACCGCCTAGATAAGATTATACTCTTAACCGTTGGGGTGTGGCCAAGCGGTAAGGCAACGGACTTTGACTCCGTCATTCGTTGGTTCGAATCCAGCCACCCCAGCCAAAAAATGAGGGCCATTAGCTCAGCTGGCAGAGCACCTGACTTTTAATCAGGGTGTCGATGGTTCGAATCCATCATGGCTCACCACTTAAAATCAAGAAGCCTTGCAGGTTTGCAAGGCTTTTTTATTTTAGTAGTTATAATTGAATTGTTGATTTTGACCCATTTT
>PWPP01000026.1 GCA_003558625.1 Syntrophomonas sp. | reverse complement strand
GCCATCTCCCCGTTTTTCAGGAACATCCAGCCGTCCCAGCCGCCGAAGCTGCCCTTGGCTTCCCCGGCGATGGCCACGATCTCATAACTGGCAAATGATTCATTCCAGGTGATCTCAAAGGTGATCTGCGCCTCTTCCAAACCCTGCTGCAGCACGGACAGAGCGGTCAGGTCCTGGCCGCCGGCGTATTTTGCCTCTACCTTCCCCGTAAACAAGTTCTCTTCTATACCTTCCACCCGCAAGTGAACTGAAGCCGTTTCTGGGGTTTCCGGTAAGAATAATTCCTCTCCCAATCTATGTTTAACCGAACGACCGTGTTTTAAATCAACCAGCGCGGTCAGAGCCTGGGTGGTTGAGGCTTTGATCGACCCGGCCGTTTCTTGCTGCCACCAAAAACTGCCGTCATCCTGCTGGAATTTGAGCAGTGCTTCCACTACGGTATGATCGTTTTTCACCCATCTGCCTGCAGGATCCAATAAGTCCTCTCCCACGGCTACCAGGCCGGAAATGACCGCGGCATTGGAATTAGAGTTTTCCACTCCCCATTCACCGGCCATGGCAAATCCACCATTATCCTGCTGCTTGCTGTGGAGAAAATCTACCGCCTCATTGATGGCGTTTTTGACTGCTGGTTGTTCTTGATGATTCGCTAAAGCTACCAGAGCCCATGCGGTAAAATCCAGTTCGCTAAAGGCACCAAAACTGCCATTGCTCTTCTGCTGGCTTAAGATCTTAGCAATGGTGTCCTGTTGCTTTTCCTCATCCCATAAACCTGTATCCAGCCCTAATTCTCGGCCGATATCCAGAATCACCAGGGCCCAGATGTCTTTGCCCAGATTACCAAAAGAGCCGTCGTTTTTTTGCTGCGCAGCTAATTCCGCCAGTAGATTGCGCCCTCCCCAAATAAGTGAGGGGTTTTCTCCCACTGCTAGCAGCCTAAAACTATAATGAATTTGCTCATTGCCGCTGCTATCGGCTTGAAATCCAGGATCTTGCAGTCGCCAGGGTTGGCTGGTCTCCCAGGGTGCCTGGTTCAGATCCTCCCCGGCTCCCCACAGAGCGGGCAATCCCTCCCAGGAAGTGGGAGCGGGATAATTGGATTGATACCAGGCAATAATCCGCTCTACGGCTGCACTGATATCTGCATCTATATCTACAGCAGCGGTTTCGATCTCCAGGGAGAGGGTGTTGCTATTCCCACTGTTTTCCGTATCAGCCAGGGCCTCATCCATCTTGTCCTCCTTTGCGGCGGGCTGGCCATCACCTGGGCTGTTTTCCTCTTCGCTCTCCGCCAGGATGGTGTCATCGTCTGCTTCTACCGTCTGTAGAAGCGAAATATGATTTGGTTGGGCTAAAGGTTCATCTTCTGCTACTGCCGGCATGGGCCCCAGGATACATGACACCATAAACAGCAGTAAAAAAACCATCCAGCATGTTCTTCTTTTCTTCTTCAGGCGCAAGTTGATCAACAAGAAAAACTCCTCCCCCATTTTTATAAAATCAAAAAATTGCCAAGGCCAACCAGCTATTTAATTATCAATCCCGAGCTCTTTGCTCAGGTTGCTATAATAGAAAAATCCCGGCATATCGAGACCGGGATCTGATGAATAATAAACCCACCCCCTCTATCCCTCGTAGAGCTGCAGTGCATTTAAGCAGGCAGGTTTCCTGGCTCGATTTCATCGCCAGCCTGCGCCTTCCCAGATCTATTCCAGTGGCTCTTGCAAACTAGCTCCCTCTTACAGTGGCGGGACCGCATCGGTTTTACACCGATTTCCCTTTTCACCTCATCATGAGGTACCTGCTTAAGTTACAAATATTCTTTTCGTAATCATAACAAACCGGCTAAGGACTGTCAATTTTTTCTATCTTCCTGAATTTACTCTACGGTTACGCTTTTGGCCAGGTTGCGGGGTTTGTCTACGTCACAGCCGCGGAAGACGGCCATGTAATAAGAGAATATCTGCAGGGGTATGACCGCTAAGATAGGGGCCAGCATGGGGTGGACTGCCGGCAGCAGGATTTGTTCATCACATTCCTGGCAGGCTTCCTGCAGGTTTTCTTTACATATGGCTACCACCACGGCTCCCCGGGCTTTTACTTCTTTGATATTGGACATGGTTTTTTCCACCAAATGATCCTGGGTAATTAATGCCATCACCGGCACCCCCTCATCGATCAGTGCCAGGGGGCCATGCTTTAATTCTCCGGCCGCGTATGCCTCGGCATGAATATAAGAAATCTCTTTTAGTTTCAGGGCTCCTTCCATGGCTACGGCGTAATCATATCCCCGGCCTAAGAAAAAAGTGCTTTGGACTTGTTGATATTTTTCCGCCAGCTTTTTGATTGTTTCCTGTTCTGCCAAAACTTTTTCCACCTGCTTATCGATATGAAGCAACTCATGACTCAAGGCTGCGATCTCCTCAGGGGAAGTACCGCCCTTTAAACGGGCCAGGTACAGAGCCAGGGTATACATGATGGCCAGTTGGGTAGAATAGGCTTTGGTAGAAGCCACAGCGATTTCCGGGCCGGCATGGGTATATATGACCCGATCCGCCTGACGGGCCAGGGTACTGCCCACAACATTGGTAACCGCCAACACCTTGATGCCGTTCCTTTTGGCTTCACGCATAGCGGCCAGGGTATCGGCTGTTTCTCCGGATTGGCTTATCACTACCATCATAGAATGCGGATGCCAAAGGATATCCCGGTAACGGAATTCAGAGGCAATATCCGTTTCCACTGGAACACGGGCCAGTTTTTCCAGGGCAATTTTCCCTACCAATCCCGCATGATACGCCGTGCCGCAAGCAACCATGTATATTTTTTCTGTGTCTTTTAATACTTCATCAAATTCTAAATAGGATAGATCTGCTAAACCCCCGCTCATATTACTCCTGAGGGTTTGACGCAGGGCATGGGGCTGTTCATGAATTTCTTTCAGCATAAAATGCTCATATCCATTTTTTTCTGCTGCGATGGGGTCCCAATCCACCTCAAATACGTTTTTCTCCACCGTATCCCCGGCAAAATTGGTAATCTCCACCCGATCCCGGGTAACGACGACAAATTCTTCTTCCTCCAAAATATAAACCCGATTGGTTTTTCCCAGCAATGCAGGGATATCAGAAGCCAGGTAATTTTCATTCTCTCCCAGGCCTATAATTAGAGGGCTGTCTTTTTTAGCGGCAATGATTTTTCCCGGTTCGTCCTGACAGATCACTGCCAGGGCAAAAGATCCATGGATATCGGCCAGGGCACTACGCACCGCTTCTTCCAGGGAACCTTGATAGTATTTCTCCACCAGATGTGCGATGACTTCGGTATCGGTTTCTGAAAGAAAAATATGGCCTTCCAGCATCAGCTCTTTGCGTAGGGAATAATAGTTTTCTATGATGCCGTTATGGACCAGGGTAATCCTACCGCTACAATCACTGTGAGGATGAGCATTGCTATCACTGGGAACCCCATGGGTAGCCCACCTCGTGTGGCCAATGCCGATATCGGAGACCATGGGGGCATGGAGCAAAGCTTCCTGTAGTTCTGCCAGGCGTCCTTTTCTCTTGGTGACCTCTATGCTGTTACCATTTAACACTGCGATCCCGGCCGAATCATAGCCGCGATATTCCAGTTTAGACAAACCCTCTATGATAACCGGTACCGCCTGACCGTGACCGATATAACCCATAATTCCACACATTTCATTAACACTCCTTATATAAGCCGCCCCGAGGCAGCACCTTCATCCAAAAGTTTCATATCTGAGTATATTACCACGGAACGGGCTTTTGTAGCAGGGATTGCTGCCTGGTTTTTTTCCCGCTCTTTCGACTGTGGTGGCCGGGAGGCATCCGCCGACATTTCGATTAACCTCCTCCTCGTCACCCGTTTGTTGTAACTTAAAATGCGATCAAGCGATGTTTTACAACTCCGGGGCAGGCGCTTTCTGATTGTTTTACCCCTTTTCACCTCCCTTGCCGAAGTGTCCCGGGCGCAGTCCGTTGCACCTCCGCCAAAACTAGTCCGATCAGTTCATCTCCCCTTTTCCAGGCTGTTTTTTATGTTGCGGATCAGCTCTTCCAATAATCCCTGATCCGGCCCCTGGGCCATAATTCTGAATAAGGGCTCGGTCCCCGAGGGACGTACCACCAGTTTCCCCCACGACCCCAACCTTTGCTCTGCTTCCTGAATAGCCGCTTTTACAAGGGGTTGCTCCATAATGACATCTTTTTCCGCCGGGTTGATTCTTACATTCACCAGCAGCTGGGGCTGCTTGACCAGTTCCCGGGCCAACTCGGATAAGGGGCGATCTGTTCTTTGCATGACCTCTGCTATTTTCAGGGAGGTCAACAATCCATCTCCGGTGTTGGCATGCTGGCGGAATATGATATGCCCGGATTGTTCACCTCCCAACAAGGCTTTAGTTTCTTTCATTTTTTCAACCACATAACGGTCCCCGACGGAACAGCTTTCAACTGCGATATGGTCACGGGCCAAGGCTATATTAAGACCGATATTGCTCATGACTGTAGCCACGATTTTTGCCGGTGTAAGTCCGCCCCGGTTTTTCATATCCCGGGCACAAATCAGTAAAATGTGATCCCCATCGAGCTCATTTCCTTCCTCATCAATGACAATACAGCGGTCGGCGTCACCATCATAGGCAATACCTATGTCTGCATTATATTCCATGACCGCGTTTTTCAGGGCGCCGGGATAGGTTGAGCCACAGTCCTTATTTATATTGATCCCATTGGGTTGATCATTAATGGTGATTAATCTGACTCCCATTTGCCGCCACAATTGGGGGCCGCTCTCATAAGCCGCACCATTGGCGCAATCGAGTACCACCGTCATTTTTCTCCAACCCCGGGGTTGCTCCAGGCAGGAACAGAGATATTCCAGGTAATTATTCTGGGCTTCCTTCACTTCATAGGTCCGGCCTACATCAATCCCCCGGGGCCGCCATGTAATTTCCGCTTCACTGGTAATCAGATGCTCTATTTCCGCTTCTACTTCATCGGGCAGTTTAAAGCCCCCGGCCCCGAAAAATTTTATACCATTATCTTCTACCGGATTATGGGAGGCTGAAATGACAATGCCACAAGTCGCTTTATATTTGCCGGTTAAATTGGCTACTGCAGGAGTAGGAATCACTCCCACCTTTAAGGCATCCGCTCCCATGGAACAGATGCCTGCAATCAAAGCACCTTCCAGCATATCCCCGGAAATCCTGGTATCTTTTCCAACTATAATTCGCGGTCGTGTGCCCTCTCTCTGTTGGGCCAACACAAAACTTCCCGCTTGTCCCAGTTTAAAAGCCAGTTCCGGCGTGAGCTCTATATTGGCAATACCCCGGACCCCGTCGGTTCCAAATAATTTCCGCACCAGCTTATCCTCCCTCTATTTATCAAGATTCCCTGCTTTTTACCTTTCTATGTTCACGCTCCTTTTCATTTATTTATTGATAATTCCCTGGCTCTTACCATATCTGCCGGGCTTAATTTCTGCTGATAACGGGGAAGGGCATAGTTGGCAATGATCTTTTCTGCAACTTTCATCCCATCCACGGCTGAACTTACAATGCCTCCGGCATACCCTGCCCCTTCTCCGCAGGGATATAATCCCTCCAACCCCGGAACGCAAAGTTCCTCCGTCCGTTCGATTCTGACCGGTGAAGAAGTACGGGTTTCTACACCCGTCAATACATTGCGAGCATCCCGGAAAAAAGAATATTTGCCTGAGAATTCTATCAGCCCCCGGTGCAAGACTCCAGCAATTTCGCCGGGGAATAATTTTTTTAAATTGGCTGATTTCAGCCCCGGTTGGTAGGTAGCCAGGGAATGCTCCAGACTGGGTGATTCCCGGTTGTCCAGGAAATCAGGTATCAACTGTCCCGGAGCATAATAATTGCCTCCACCCAGGGAAAAAGCTTGACGCTCTAGTTGCTCTTGCAGGATTAGTCCGCCCAGGGGTTCATGATTCCAGTCACCGGGATTCACCGTTACCACTAAGGCACTGTTGGCCACTCCCGAATTTCTGGCGGCATAACTCATGCCATTGGTCACTACCTGCTGCGGAGCCGATGCGGCTGCTATCACCTGCCCCCCCGGACACATGCAAAAAGAATACATACTCCTCCCACTATCTTGATCCCGGTAAACCAGATGATAATCTGCCGCCCCCAACCGGGGATGACCTGCAGAAGAACCATACTGGACTTGGTCCACTAGGATTTGCGGATGCTCCACCCGCAAACCCACCGCAAAAGCCTTGGGTCGGAACAAAATATTCTTCCCCGAAAGAAGTCGAAATAGTTCCCGGGCGCTGTTACCTATCGCCAAGACCAGCAAAGAACAATGTAACTCGGTATGATCATTGATGATGATGGATTTGATTTGCTCATTTTGCACGTCAAAATCTGTTAAGCGGGCATTAAAGTATATTTCTCCACCCCGGTCCAGTATTTCCTGCCTGATGTTCAGTACTATTTTTTGGATAACGTCCGTCCCTAAATGGGGTTTTTTTTCATAAAGAACAGCCGGGGGTGCGCCTTTATCAATCAACGCCTGCAAAAAAAGTTCCACCCGGCCGTCCCCGATCCGGGAGGTTAGTTTACCATCCGAGAAGGTCCCGGCACCGCCCTCGCCAAATTGAACATTGGAATAGGAATTGATTTCCCCATGCTGCCAGAATTTTTTTACGGTTTTTACCCGGCTATACAGATCTTCCCCCTGCTCAATCAATATGGGTCCATAACCATGACGGGCCAAAAGCAGGGTCACCATAAGTCCTGCAGGGCCGGCTCCCACAATCACCGGATTATATAGCATTTCTCTGTTTCCCGGGTATAATTTTTTGCTATCATCGGGTTTAACTAGACAAACGTCAGGTAATTTCTGATATATCTCTTCAATTATATCAATTTTCAAATCCACTTCTACGGTTAAATTGAAAAAAACATGACTTTTTCTGGCATCTACTGCCTGCCTTAACTTTTTTATAGATTTGATATCTTTCGGCTTAACCCCTATCTTCTTCGCTACTGCTTTTTTCATATCATCAGGGCTATGATCCAGCTTAAGCCTGATATTTTGTATTTTTAGTTTCACGGCACATCCTCTTCCGTTTCCTCCTCGCTGACCCTTTCAATGGTAACCACCACCAGAACTTCTGCCGGATAAGCATTGACCCCTTCTGGCAACTGCAACCCCATTCTTCGGCTGAAGGTTTCCGTTTCACTGCTAAGATCTAACGCCTGCAAAGTGATGGTTTCTAAGGGTTGCAGCCGGGCTTCATCCCCTAACAGAATCACTTCCATGGGATCCAGAACTACTTCTTTTATCTGAAAACCCGCTTCCAATTCTCCTGTCAGATTGGATGTTACTGCTACTGCCTTAACACCCCTTTTGCGTTCCAGGGCTGCATATACCGTAATGTCTTCGGGCAGAATTCTTATCCCCTGTTCAATTAATCTCCCGGCCCCATCCCTGGCCTCCAGTTTAACCCGAAATGCAACCACATTTTGTATATTGCTTAGATTCAATGGTGCCACTACCGATGCCACCTGTTCCACAAGTGCCTGTTCACCCTGAACGATACACTGCTGCGGTTCCAGGATCACTTCCACCAGTTCATATCCCGGGGGAGGATTTTGCCGAATTTCGTAGCTGATGACAGTATAATCCTGTCTGAGTTCTCTCAGCTCTACTTCCACCCGGTTGGGTTCAACCGTAGTAAACATGGCCCCTTGTACCGGACTTAGATTCACCTGGATTTTATAGTCTCCCGGGCCTAAACCGTCCAGATCCACATAGGCAATAATTTCTCCCGGTTCTCCGAAAGAACCCCACATCTTTATCTCAACACTGGCT
Organism: Syntrophomonas sp.; assembly: GCA_003558625.1. GTDB lineage: Bacteria > Bacillota > Syntrophomonadia > Syntrophomonadales > Syntrophomonadaceae > PWPP01. The sequence goes on along the minus strand of PWPP01000026.1, from coordinate 9,976 downwards.
GGCCCGTCCACAATTAAGCCTTCAGCCAAATTGTAATACGTGAGCTCTACCTCCCGGATTGTTTGGCGGGCATCCAGTTCTCCCAGATTGACTACATAAAACCATAGCAATAACGCCATTAAAAAAGAAATTAGCTTAAGGCCTCTAGTCTTGGGATTTTTTTTCTCCGTTTGCACTGGTCCACCATCTCCTTTTAAAGAAATCCTGCCACTTCTCTTTCTCCGGCAGCTCCTCATATAAGATGTCTTTTAATCCCTGGGCATCCAGGTAGGGCGTCAATTTTCCATCCCGGGCCAGGGATATGGCTCCGGTTTCTTCAGAAACGATAATCACCAGGGTATCAGACAATTCACTGATTCCCAGCCCGGCCCGGTGCCTGGTACCCAGCTCTTTATCCAAGACGGGATTTTTCGTCAAAGGCAAAAAACAGGCCGCTCTTTCTATCCGTCCCTGATTGATGATGACAGCCCCGTCATGCAAGGGAGTATGAGGGATAAAGATCGAGATCAGCAACTGGGAAGATACCATGGAATCAAGAAAAACCCCACTCTCTAGATGCTCGTTGATATCATCCTCACCACAGACCACGATTAAGGCTCCTACCTTATTGCGGGAAAGTACCGTAACTGCGTCAATTATTTCTTTATAAAGATTAGATTCAGGGGGATAAATGCCGCTGCTGCGAGAAGAAGCGAAAAAACTGCCCCGGCCTAACTGCTCCAGCAATCTCCTTAATTCGGGTTGAAATACGATGGGAAGGGCAATAGCAAAAACAATCCACAGTTTTTCCAGCAACCAGGTGATCATATCCAATTGCATATAACTGGCCGCAACAGAGAAAACCAACAGAATAACAACTCCTTTAAGGAGTTGTTCTCCCCTGGTTCCTTTAATTAATCGCAATAAACGGTATATGATATACGCAACAATAAAAATGTCTATCAGGCTGCGAATGATATTCCAGGGACTGGCAAATACTCCGGTTAAAAATGTTAAATCCAATGTCTGTTCCTCCGGATCCGCTTTCATTCATATTATGGCATAGTCCTGGCGTCAATGAAACTTTTTTGCCAGGGCCGGGATTCAACTTTGATAATGTATAACCAGCAAAACTCCCTGCTTTAAGCTGATGGTTCCCCTATTCCCGGTCATGACATTACAGATGCTGTAAGGATTGCTTTTATGCAGCACTGCCTCTGCCAAAGGATACTCGAAACCAGTTTCATTAACCCCCCGGGCTTCATCACTTAATGCCAGAACTGATACCAGGTCGCCCTTTTTACCAGCTAATTCCAGGTAATCATGGACCAGGTACGCTATATATTCCGGGCAATAATGAACCACTTTTATTCCCTTCATGGACAAATCCATACCGCTGTATATATTGGCCAGGGTATGATCCAGGCGCCGGCCCAGGGTTCCAATGAGTGTGATCTCACTGGCTCCCCTCATTTCTGCTTCCATCAGGACCAGCTGGGTATCGGTAAAATCTTTTCGGGAAGAAAATTTTTTGATCTCTACCCCAAGCTTAGTATAGTGGGATAACACTCTGTGATCAATGGAATCCAAGTCCCCCAAAATACAGTGGGGTACTACACTTAAAGCATAAGCATAATTCGCTCCCCCATCAGCACATAAAATCAAATCCGACTGGCCCAACAACTCTTTATATTGTTTTAGGTTTCCATACTCACCATTGGCAAAAATAATGCATTTCATAAATTAATCATTCACTCCATTATTTATTATAAAAAAAGTATAAATTGACAAACCCCAACGGGTTTTTTATAATTCTATTAATTGACTTCAATAATTAAGGAGGTAGCAACACAAATGGCCTACGTTATTACAGATGATTGTATTTCTTGCGGTATTTGTGCCGATGAATGCCCGGTAGAAGCTATCAGCGAGGGTGAGGACAAATACATCATTGATCCGGAGCTTTGTACCGATTGTAATGCTTGCGCTGATGTTTGTCCCGTGGAAGCAGCTATACCGGGCGATGACTAGAAATCTTTTTGTAACTATTATTATTTAACAATCTAAAGATATACGAAAAAACCCTTTGCAGGGTTTTTTCTTTATTTCGGCATGGGGCTTTGTTTTCTTAACGTCTATCGAGAACCCATCATTCATACTACCCTCATGTAATAGGCGCAGCCATTTCCCTGTCGCTCCCCCCTATGAATAATCATAATACGGCCCGGTTAGGGTGTTTTCCAGGCTAGCCCGGCAGCCATGAACAGCAGGCTCCAAATAGTCAGCCCCAACCGGATTTAGGGTTTCCTTTCAAGGAGGATGGAAATCCTCCTTTCCATCATGGTGGGTCAGAACCCATAAAGCATTAAGGGCCAACCGCCGGTAACAAGATCAGGTTAATCCCGGAAAATGATTCTGCTTCAAGGCTTCATAAAGCAGAACGGCAACGGCATTGGCTAGATTTAAAGACCGGCCGAAATCTACCATGGGTATTCTGATGCATTGTTCTGGATATGCGGCCCGAAGAGTTTCCGGCAGTCCTCTGGTTTCACAGCCAAACACCAATACCGAGGTGGCAGAATACTTTACCTGATCATAGTTTTTGGCTGCTTTGCTGGATGCAAGAAATAGGGTATGGCCGGAATAATGAAGAATAAAATCTTCAAAACTATCCCATACCCTAACCTCAGCCTGCTCCCAATAATCCAGCCCTGCCCTCTTTAGAAAGCGGTCTTCCAGGGAGAATCCCAAGGGCTTTACCAAATGCAATACCGTTCCGGTCAACGCGCAAGTACGAACGATGTTGCCTGTATTTTGAGGTATTTCCGGTTCAATTAACACAATATGCACTGGTTTTCCTCCTGCACCCGGCTGAAGCACCCCACGAATGCATTGCGCTTCCCTGGCATATAAGGATTTCTACAAAACCGCGGCTTTCTAAGGTCCCTTTAAAAGGCTACTCCCAAAAAAGGCGCTAAGGGAATAGCCCCATAATGATCCGCCACCATGAAGTAGGCAGTCTGATCTCTGCAGTCATGTTCTTTCATTAAATGAAAAAACAGGCGGTCGAAGCTGGTTAAACCCTTTTCACAATAAGGGGGAAGCAGTCCTTTCTCCCGAGCAAACTTTTGGGTAGCAGCTGCTCCGGCCCAAGCCATACCATAAATCAATGACTCCGTTGCTCCCAGGAGGGAACAGCAAACATATAGCCGGCACAACAGGGAACGGGTAGGATATATGGTACACATATTGTCCTGCAAGAATATACAGGGGTTGGGCTTCATCCTAAGCAAACCCACTTTGACTTTTTCCCGGTGAAAATAGCGGGCTATCAAGTCTTCATAGGAAAGCCCCAGTTGCAGCGCCATCTGTTTGAATGCAATCAAGTCAGGAATCACATACGCACTATTACAACAATTATTTTCACAGGCCTTACAGGCACCATAATGGTCTATAGCATGTTGTTTATAAATCCAGGGATCATCGCATAAAACCTGCCATTCCTGCAATAAATCCTCCAGGGTGGCGGTCCTGCAGTTTACCTGCAACCCAATACCCGCGTGGCCGTTTTCTGTTCCGCTATACAGTTGGACTTTTTTCATGGTCTATATCCTTATTCTTTGCTGTTATCTTGGATAGCTTTTCGGGCTAACTGGTCACAGCGTTCATTATATTCGTCACCGGAATGGCCTTTAACTTTTTTTATCACAACATGGTTCTTTCGACATAGGGCAATGAGCTCCTCCCATAAATCCTGGTTGGCCACCGGCTCTTTTTTGCTGGTTTTCCAGCCGTTTCTCATCCATTTTCCAATCCAGTTTTGTTCAAAGGCATTAACAATATAGGCACTGTCAGAATATATTTCGATGTCCCAACCCTCGACCTTGAGTGCTTTCAAGGCCTCAATGACTGCTTTTAGTTCCATACGTTGATTGGTGGTTGCATCTTCCTGGCCGCTCAGTTCTTTCTTATGGTCTTTGTAGAGCATTACTGCTCCCCACCCGCCAGGTCCGGGATTTCCGGAACAAGCACCATCTGTATAAATCGTAATTCTTTTCATGTTTTTTATGTGCGATCCTTTCAGAAACAATGGAGCCGGCTTGCAAACCCATAGTCCCATAGGCTCGTATTAAGCAAAACGCTCAACCGGAAAAACAAACACGATATTTTGGGGCGGAAAAACCCCGGGTTTAAATTCTTAGCATTTTAAAGAAAAAGATCTATGCGTATTCTATACAAAAAGGCAAGAATCCATATCTTATAAGCCAATAATACGCTGTAAATCCATTAAGCTCTGTATATGAAAGTCTGGTTCAGGATGGGTTTTTTTCTCTTCCCCCGCCAGCCAAATAGCAGTCATGCCAGCCCTTTTAGCACCAGCCACATCGGTCAGGGGATCATCTCCGATATGCGCCGATTCTCCCGGGGTACTGTTGAGTTTTTCCAGGGTGTGTTGAAATATCCTGCTATGGGGCTTGGCATACCCTGTTTCATCAGAAAATACCAGGCAATCATAATAATCAATGATATGGTCCCGGGCCATAATTTCCCGTAGAATCGTTCCCGGAGTAGCTCCGGTATTACAAATAATCGCCAACTTATAGCGGGAATAAAGGTTTTGCATTATTTCTGCCGCAAAGTCATTCAACCGCGGAGGGTTGCGCTTGGTGAAGGTGGTGTATACTTCATATAATCTGTCTTTGGAGGTGCTTCCCAAATCAAGCTGCAACTGCTGCAGAATAATTTCCAGATGCCCCCAGGGCATTATTTCCTTGCCTTCCCGGCGTTGATGATAATGTGCTTCCTTCCAGCCCTGCCGGAACGCATCAACAATTTGCTCAGGATCTTTTTCCACCCCCAATTCAAGCAAAGCGGCAGAAAACTCACTGATGCGGCGGTCCAAGTATTCCTGGCTGCGTTCTATCACATAGAGAGTATCCCAGAAATCGAAGGTTATGGCTTTAAACAAGGATCCATTCACTTCCTTTCCCTGTTGTGTCCCCAGTCATACAAATACCGGACCCACCCACCGGAATTTTTTCACGCCCGGGGATCGCTATTATTACCTGTCTGAGAAAGGGGAATTTAAGAGCATCGTCATTAGTCCGACAGCTGGGAGCTACATCCTAATGTTTTTTGCTTCGGCTAACTTTGCACTGGTGCTATCTGCTTGTTTGGCATAGGAAGAGACGTCTTTGTCTAAAATCGCCTCATTGTCTTTTTGCCTTTCCCGGTTAAGGCGGCGGGCTTCATCTTTTATGCTATTATTATCCGTAGTGTAAAAACCGGATCCTTTAAAGACAACACCAATATTTTTACTAATCACCCTCTCCACCTGACTGGAACAAGTGGGACATTGTGATAAAGGGCTTTCGCTGATCTTCTGCAATTTCTCAAAAGTACCGCACTGGAAACATTTGTACTCGTAAATGGGCATGGTTCCACTCCTTCAAATATTTTTCGGACGCATCATTATGCTTAGAAAATAGATTTTATTTATTTGGGCAGATTGGTAGCCGGACACGTAAAATAACCCCTGTCCCCATCAGGCCGGCCAAAAAATGCCCTGCCTCATTTATTTTATATCATTATTTGATAATATACTATAAGGGTCATAATTCCGTTCCACAGACCATGGGCTACCATGGGAACATAAATACTGCCCGACTTCTCGTAAAAATAGCATAACACCGCCCCCCCCAAGGCCAGAGGAATGGCACGCCATAAATCAAAATGGGCCAGCCCGAAAACCACACCGGTCAAAATCGCACCACCCACAACCCCTAAATGTTTTCTGAGAACCGGATAGACCATGCCCCGGTAAAATAATTCTTCTGAAACCGGCGCTAGGATCACCCCTAAAACGAAGAGAAGGATAAATTCCGGTGGGCCCTGAACCAGCCGCAATGTTTCCTCAAACAACTGGGGTTGCAATTGAGGTTGTAGCATCTGAATAATCCAGCCCATGACCAGGATACACAAAAATAGAAGAAACCCACCCATAATCCCATACTGTATGAGGTCTTTAAACCGTGGCACCCTGAATCCCAGATCTTTGAAACGGGCCCGGTTGATCCCCAAAGTTAGGAAAAAAACCAAAAAAATGATTACTATAAACTGGAAGAAAAAGCCCAAAGCCAATCTTATGCTGGTTAAATCCGGCAGTGAAAACAAATTCCTTATATATTCATATATCATCTGGCCGTATATGCTGAAAAGGGCTCCGGTTAAGAATAGCCCCAGGAACACAAAGATAACTTCGATAATTCCCCATCTAACATGAATATCTTTAAGGCTCAAAGACAACCCTCCTGACATAGAAGCATATAAAATCTGCGCCTCCTGCTTCCACCACCAAACGATCTCCATTGGAAAAAAAGATCCATCCTATCACACCCCTCAAAGGATCCAGAGCCTTTTTTATCGGGCAAAACTGGCTCCATTACAAGGTGCCGGGCAAAAAAGGCAACCGGCATATAAGCTGTTTCTGGCTGAGATTAAAAAAACAATAAGATGATGATTACAAAAAGAGTGTGGGTGAAAAAAAGAACGGCACTCATGCTCTCAATATACCAGTTGAAAATATCTCCTAAGACTGCCTTGCCGGCAAAAAACCGGTAGAAACCCCAGGATACGCGAATTAAATGATAAAGTTCCAACCCTACCAGCATGGTGGTAAGTAGCAGCATAACCGGATTGGTTATAACCAAAAACACCAGCAAAAAATAGGCTATTTCCAGCGCGGCAGATATAAACAGCATCATCCAGGCCTGCCTTTTGCTGGCAGCACCTTTTTGAACAAGCCAGTCCGCCAGGGAAGTGAGCAGTTGTTTTTCAAACTGTTGCGGATTGCCCCGGATAATCCTGGTAAAGTAAACAGAATACATGACAAAAATAATACCGGCGATGATTCCTAGAGATATGGCCACGTTCGCTACACAACCTTTTTCATCATTCATTTCAATATACCATAAGTCCCGGCGGAAGTGGAGAAGCGAAAAGCTATAAAAACTGGAATCTAAAAAGAACAGTTCTTTCGGCATTACGCTCTTAGAACCGTCCCCTGGAATCTTTAATTCCCGTTGATGTCCTAGCTGATATGAATCATGGCAGCAGAATAAGCCGGCACCGAATTCCACTGTTGATATATTTCCCGGGTTAAGGGAATACTGCCGATAGGATAGGGGCTGCGGGTAGATGGTCCATGGAAATCACTGCCCCCGGACTGTTTTAAGTTATACTTTTGGGCCTGGCGAGCCCAAAAAATTGCGTCTTCCGTTTTGTTTAAGGGATGGCAGGTCTCAATGCCGTCCAACCCGTAGGATATCAGACGCCTCAGTTTTATTCTGGTTTTATAAACACCGGGGTGAGCCAGATAGGCTTCTCCACCGGCCTCATGTATGAGGTCTATCGCCTCATGGGCCCTAAAATCAGGTTTAGGTATGAAAGCCATTTTATCTTGGCGCAGCAGCTGTTCATAGGCTGCCCGGTTGTTTCTGAAGTAGCCCTGACGCACCATTTGTTCCCCGATCAGATTGCGGTTAATAATACCTTTCCCCGCCTGCTGCCGGCATGCTTCCCAGTCGAGGTCATAACCGAGAGATTTTAGCTTCGCAGCAATTTTCCCCCCCCATTGTAAGCGTTCCTGGCGCCGCCAGCGGACATAATTGTTCAACCGGGCATGATCGGGATCGAAATTATATCCTAATATATGAATTTCGCCCTTCTGATCGGTGGTGTTTAATTCCATGCCCGAGATTAACTTTATGCCCTGGTCTTCAGCCAGGGGCAATGCTTCTTTGTAACCTTCAAACCCATCATGGTCGGTTATGGCAATAGTAAAGACCCCTTTTTTTCTGGCCTCTGACACCAGTTGGCCCGGAGTATATTCTCCATGGGAATAGGTTGAATGGATATGCAAGTCCACAAGATCCCCCCTTTGGCCATGCCTGGTTATGATTTCTTGTTTACTCCGCTGCCGACAGCTTTTCTGCGGCACCGGTTAATAAAACCAGGTTTTTAGCTTTTTCACCTATGTTATGAATTATAGAGGATCATTCTTTAGACACTCTTTATTTCCGCGCTGTTCCATGTAAATTTATAATTAATTTTATGCCTTGCACTTCTATCTATATATAGGGTTTATTTTTATATGGTAAAGTATACCTATATAATACAGGCAGGAGCGTTAAAGGAGGATTTGGATCATGTTATTTGAGCCCATAAAAATAAACCGTGTGACGCTGAAAAACCGCATCGTGATCCCGGCGATTACCATGGGTTTTTCTGCTGACGGTCAGGTTACAGACCGTTTAATTCAACTCTATCAGCAACGAGCCCAGGGTGGGGCCGGGCTTATTATGATCGGAGGGGTAGCAGTTCAGGCCTCGGGTGTCTATGGAGGCTTTCTATCCATTCATAATGACGATTATATTGCCGGCCACGAAGAACTTACCCGCCACATCCATGATGCCGGTTCCCGGGCAGGGATACAGCTTTTTCATTCCGGTGGATATTCTTCCGGCTTTTTGACCGGACAGGAGGTTATCGCTCCTTCTGCCGTGCCTTCGGGTTTAACCGGGCATACACCCCGGGAAATGACCGTGGAGGATATCGAACAATGTATTGCAGACTTTGGAGAAGCGGCCATCCGGGGGAAAAAGGCGGGGTATGACCTGGTAGAGGTTATTAACAGCGCCGGTTATCTGATAAACCAGTTTTTGTCTCCCCAAACCAATAAGAGAACGGACCAGTATGGAGGCAGCTTCGCCAACCGCATGCGTTTTGGTCTCGAAGTAATACGGAATATCCGCTTCAGATTGGGTCCGGATTTTGCCATAGCCGTGCGATTGGGGGGCAGTGACTTCGTAACCGGAGGCAATACCTGGAAGGAAATGGGGCTTTATGCCCGGGAACTGGAACAAAGCGGCGTAGATCTGTTCAATGTAACCGGAGGCTGGCATGAATCTAAGATTCCCCAGATCCAGTCCGATGTACCCCGGGGAGCTTATGCTTACCTGGCAGCAAAAATCAAAGCCCAGGTCCAGGTCCCGGTGGTTGCTTCCAACCGAATTAATGATCCGGTTATCGCACAGGAAATCCTTGAAAACAGCCAGGCCGACCTTGTATCTGTGGCCCGGGGCTTTCTGGCTGATGCTGAGTGGGGTATAAAAGCCCGGGGAAAAGGGAATATTCGCCGCTGTATTGCCTGTATGGCCTGCCTCAGCCGTTTGTTCCAAAATCAGCCCCTGCTCTGTGCCATCAACCCTCAATGCGGTTATGAAGAAGAAAGAGTGTTGGAAAAAACCGACTATCCCCGGAAGCTTCTCATCATTGGAGCCGGCCCGGCCGGTTTGGAAGCCGCCCGGGTAGCTGCCCTGCGTGGTCACAAGGTAACTGTATGGGAAAAAGAGGCGTTCATTGGGGGACAGTGGAACTTAGCAGCAATTCCTCCGGGTAAAGGGGAGTTTGCTTCCTTACTGGACTATTACCAGGTAGAGCTGGCCCGTTTAAAGGTAAATCTATGCTTAAACCATTCCGCCGATATCCAAAAAACAGCGGCAGAGAATCCGGATGCAATCATTGTGGCGACAGGAGCCATCCCGGTTAGCCCGGACTTTTCCTATAGCCCCGATATGGAAATCGTTGATGCCTGGGATGTCCTTCAGGGGCAAAAGCTTCGGGGTCCGCGCATCACCATCATTGGGGGTGGATCCACCGGGACCGAAACCGCTCTTTTCCTGGCGGAAAAAGGTGCCATTGATATGGAAACCTTAAGATTTTTGGTCTTACACCAGGTAGAAGATTTGGATACCATCCAGGATCTCTTAACCCGGGGAACATATCAGGTAAATATTGTGGAAATGAAAAAAAGCCTGGCTCAGGACATGAGCAAAGCCATGCGCTGGCTGGCCCTGAAACAAATCCGAACCATGAGAATTACTCCTTATCTGGGGTTTCAGGTAAGATCCATTACCGGAGACAGCGTGGTGGTAGT
>PWPP01000130.1 GCA_003558625.1 Syntrophomonas sp. | reverse complement strand
GCCCCGCCTCGTCGCGCAGCACCACCTCCAGCGTCTCGCCGTCCGTCTGCGCCTCGTCCAGCTCCACGTCAAAGCTGCCATCCTCGGCCACCGTACCCTCACCGATCACGTTGCCATCCGGGTCGGTGATCACCACTTCCGTATCCGGCTCCCCCTCGCCTGTCACACGCTTGCCGTCAGCACTCACCGCGACGTCCTGTGCGGGTTCTGGAGCCTCGCCCGGATCCGGCGTCACATCCGGTGCCGTCACCTCCGCAGGCTCCGAATCGCGCCCCTCCTCGTCGCGCAGCACCACCTCCAGCGTCTCGCCGTCCGTCTGCGCCTCGTCCAGCTCCACGTCAAAGCTGCCATCCTCGGCCACCGTGCCCTCACCGATCACGTTGCCGTTCGAATCGGTGATTACCACCTCCGTGTCCGGCTCCCCCTCGCCCGTCACGCGCGTGCCGTCATTGCTCACCGCGAGAGCCTGCGGTCCACCGGGCCCCGAAACCTCATCGTCCCCGCCACCGCCGGAGCCACCTGACGAACTGCCACTCATGGCCGCGATACCCGCCGCGCCGAGCGCGCCGAGAAGAACCGCACCGAGCACACCGCTGCTGCCGCCGTCACCCACTACCAGCGCCTCTTCCCTGACCTCCGTGAAGGCGAACCCCTCCCAGGGCGTGTCGTATTGCCCCAACCACAGCACGCCATTGGAATCCTGCAGCACGAGTTCGTTACGTTCGCCACCGTCATGAAGCTCAAAGAAGTCCTCAATGACGTACTCTGCGCCGGAATGCAGCACCATCACCAGGTCCACACCCGCGCGCTCGATCGACGCAACTTCATCCGGGCCAAAGGGTACGCGAACCACACTGGCCGAATCCGGTGCCACGCTTGCCGCATCAATCTCGCGGCTCTCGCCAGTAGCCTTGTCAATCACCAGAAACGAAACGGGAACGCTCATAACTCATCCTCTCTGTGCGCGTTGCGGCCCTGGATTGCCACGGTTGTGAGCCAGGTCGGGAGCAGCATTCGCCCCTCCTGACGTAAAGGCCGGAACCACCCCTGCCAGAAATCCTATCGCCGAGTCTGCTGTGCTGACCGCGCCACCCGATCAAGGACCTCAATCTCGACGCGACGATTCGGTCGCAGGCACTCCTTGAGCTGCGCCTCCGAATAGGTGTCAGCGTCGCACTTCACTACAGGCTCGCGACTGCCTCTGCCCTCGGCGACAATTGCATCACGGGCGATCCCCTGGTCGGAAAGCACGCGGCGAACCGAGGCGACCCGTCGCTCCGACAGTTCGAGGTTGTAGTCGTCACTGCCAATCCGATCAGTGTGCCCGACCAGCGTAATCAACGGCTCTTCATAGGATTGTTTCAACTGGCGCGCGAGCTCCTCGAGTTCCTTGCGCCCCTCTGCGGTCACTTCATGACTATCGAAGTCGAACAATACATCGGACGATAGCGTCACGAGTTCCGCCGAGCGCGGCGCAACCCCCGTAAACAGCGATTCACAATGGCGGCGACGCCAGTCCGTTGTGGAAACATACCCATCGGCATCGAATTCCACACGATACTGGCACACGACCACCGAGTCCGAGCCGGAAAAGGGGAGATTGATATTGTAGTGCCAGTCACTAACCTCATCATGATGCTTCACGCTCTCCGGTCCACCGAGCCGGTAGGCCACCTCATCCACAGTCATCCCCTCACGAACACTGTCCACGACCGCATGATCGACATTGGCGCCTACTCGCAGATAAGGCTCGTCCAACTCGTCGAACACCACATGAATATCGGGGAATCGGCTGCCATCATCCAACTCATCCCCTGCATGAAGATTCGGCGCACACAGGATCACGACAAAGACCAGCAGCGCGGCCCGGAAACGCATCCATACGTGAGCAATCACGATAGCGATCCCCCTAGAGAAAGTTTGCACAAGAGTACAACAACCGCCCCTGTCACCATCCACCTTTTCACGTAGGCAATTGGCATTAAGCCAATCGTATTACATGCGCAACAGGGAAAACGCAGCGCACGCAGACCCTTGGCGAAATGCAACGATCAGGCGTCGACGTCCACCGCAAAACACGAGGCCAGATAATCGGCCATCATGCGATACGACTTTGGTGTTATCGCGACCATGGCCCGACGACGATCCTCGGGATCCTCATAACGGGATGCCAACCCGCAATCGACCAGGGAATCAATGTATCGCGCTGCGGTAGTCGGCGGGACACGCGCCTCCAGTGCAAGCCCCGATGTATAGCATCGATAGCCGACCACTTCGCCGCGCATGAGATCGAGCAGAATGTCCCAGGCTGGATCGCCGAAGAGATCGTCCGGAAACTGCTGGCGGCGCAACTCCCGGTACTGCACCAGGCGCGCGATGCGGGCCTCCAGGACCGCTGGCGAATGGTCATGTCGGGTCGCGGCGTGGTCATCACCGTCACCGCAAGCACCATCCCCCTGCAGGGATTGCAGGTTGCGTTCTACGATTGCGACCTGCTCCTTGAGCCCGGTGAGCATCCCGGCCACCGAGCCGACCGCCTCGCGCTGATCCCGATCTTCACGGGCCCGAGACAATGCCCGCTGTACCGCAACCACGAGATCCTCGCAAGCGATTGGTTTGGCAAGGAAATCGATTGCATCCTCACGCATCGCACGTACGGCCGCATCCGTATCCAGGTGACCGCTGACGAATACGATCCGCGGAGCTTCTCCATCTGCAAACATATCGCGGATTGCGCGGACCAATGCAAAGCCATCCATCTGCGGCATGCGCAGATCGACCACGACTGCCCGGATTCCACGCACCGTGCGCAGCACCTCCAGCGCATCATGCCCACCACTGACAGCGCGCGCGCGGATTCCTTCAGCGTCCAGGCTTTCGATCATCTCCTCCAGAACGCAGGCATCATCGTCGACGATCAACGCCTCGACATCATCAACACCGACAGATACATCCTCGTTCATACAGCCTCCCTCAGGCGAAAACCGCCTGCAGTCACTGCAGCAACTCGTAGTGGCCGTCAGTAAAGTCCTTCAATTCGACATGGGCCTCACCGGTGCGTATCCCCAGAAGGGCAAGCAAGGGCTCAAGGACTTCACTGGCAATTGCGATCAGCAAGGGCTCGATGATTCCGCCGAGCAAAGGATCCAGGACTGCATCGACTGGGAGTCCTGTCCCGAGGACATTGACCTCAACATCGAGATTCACTATCCCTTCAGCCGCGCCGGGTAAACTTGTAGCCACAACCTGTGAACGAGGCAGATCGTCGGCCTCAAACTCCATGCCCAGAGACTCCGTTTCGCTCACCACGGCCGCGGTGCCAAGCTCGACTCCGAGCAGCGGTGCACCGAGCAGTGTAACTCCCAGATTGACCGGTTCTGCAGGGTCCGCGCCCGACCCGACGCGCAGTTCGGCAAGACCTGGCCGCACCTCGATGTCCGCTTCACGGCAATGGCCACTCAGAGGCGCGCACCTTGCGCTGACGAACTCTGCTTGCGCAGGCGCGGCCTCGACCTCAACCCCAAGGTCGAGGTCGTCGACAGCAACTAGTACCAGATCGAGGTCCAGTCCCGCATCCACCGTCAGCTGCAGACCGACCTGCGCCGACCGCGCCTGGGCGCCTGGGGTGCCACTTCCGGCACGCGCAGGCTCACCCACCGCAAGCTGCGGTGCTTCAATCACTTCCAGCGACAGGGCCACATCGGGTGCGAGCAAGCCATCAATACCTCCACCAAGATCGAGTGCGTCGAGATCCAGTGCAAGCGTATTGTCCGTGTTGCTCAACAGGAGGCTCGCCATCACCAACTCAAAGCCGTCAAGCGCAAGCCCCGCGGCAGCATCAGAGCCACCTGCTGCGACAGCGAGCACATCCCCCAGGCGCACCGGATCATCGGGCAGATCCGCGCCAACAATGGCGTCATTGATGGTCGCCGCTGCGGCAGGCCCGTTGCGCGCCAGCGCCTCCGCCGTCAAGCGTGCGAGATCCCCCGCGACGACCGTGGCATCGAGCAAATCATCCGGCGTGCCGACGTCGAGCTCTGTCGAGACCACGCCGAGAGCCGCCAGATCACCAGCGATCTCCAACAGGTCGCGCAAGGTCACGTCGACATTCGCCAATCCCTCGTAGCTGACGGCAGAAAGGCTGACCGGCTCCGTGATGAGGGCACTCAACAGCGCGTCAAGAAGCGCCGCGCGTCCAGTATCCACCGATGTCAGGCCACTGCCGAGCGCGAACGTTGCCTGGGGGGGGCGCTCAGCCACGGCGTGCGCGGACAGTGTCACCGGCTCCGGAAACATCGGTCCGGCGATCAGACTGCGCGGGACTTCACGCTCGAGTTCGACCAGCAGCGACTCAACCCCGGCTGGATCCACGTGGAAGTGGTTCACGCCCTCTGCGTCCGATTCGACGCGCCCACCGAGGCCGGTCGCCAGAGCCAGGGAGTCGCCAATGTCTCGCCGCTCGACGGCGGCCGTTACCGCAGCCTGGGGTTCAGCATCACCGCACAACCCGACATCACGTGCGGCCTCCAGCGCAATCTCGTCGGCCTGGCCCTGCAGGGCGCGCTGCTCGAATTGCAGGCGGCCGGTATCAACGAGCAGCACACCCACCACAAGCAACACGCCAAGCATGAGCAGCATGGCGATGCCGACAGCACCCACTTGATCGCGCGCACGATTCATTGCCGCTTCCGATCAGTCCGCGGCGAACTCGTCGCGCTCGAAACGACGGGGTATGGGGTGAGCAAAGCTGTCCAGGTAACGCTCAAGCGCGCGCGCACGCGCCGCGCGCGGCAACGACTGCCCCTTGTCGGTGGCCGCCGAACCCTCGCGCTGCATGTCGAGCAGCG
>PWPP01000109.1 GCA_003558625.1 Syntrophomonas sp. | reverse complement strand
CCCCCTGTTTGGTGTATAAAAAAGTGTACGCTTATTGAGCTTTCCAGTAGCTCTTGGGCCCGTTGTTTTTCAACATGGCCCTGGCCGGCACCTGCTTAATAACAAGGAGAAGGTTCAGCATGTCGACAGACGACGCCATGGCATTGATCAATATCCGGCAAACGCTTTCTTATCTTCACCAAACCCCTGCTTCCTGTATTTTTTCCTGATAAAAAAGCCGGCTGCGATCAACAGATACATTCGAGTGAAGTATAGAAAAATGTCGGGCTAAGCAATAAGGTGCAATGCTATAAAAATAGCCGCTGACCCATATCAGCAAAAAAACGATCCCCATGATGGCGAAGTAATACAGTGAAAACACCGACCACAGGTGCCAGCGGGGGAACGAATTAAACATGAGGATAGTGCCGGCTCCGGCAGCGGTGACTGCAAACCGGGCCAGCAGGTGGAAATGCGCCCCGGTGGAATGCCGGTCTGCTCAACGGGAAAGGGATCCTGCAGTGTGCTTAGATCACCTGCCAGAAATAGAATATCCAAGCCAGCATGAGCCCGGCCAGGGCAAACAGGGTATAGTGGGCTCTTCCTGTCGGTTTCCAGTAGGATTTCCACCAGGCCAGGACCATGAATACTGCAACAGCCAGGGCTGACCATGCTATCCCATATGAAATAACCGTATCTAAGATCCTGGCCCAGGTTGCTGGTTGAGTGAAAGCAGGTGCGGGAAGGCCGTATAGCGGGTCCGGTTGACTCGCGCTCAAAAACTGGAGCAGAAAAGCAAAGGTGAACAGGCCCTGTATGACTGCTGCCCGTTTCGCCAGTGAGGCGCCTTTTCTTTTTTCATCAGGTTGGCCCCCCTGCCTGCGCACTCGTAAAGCGATGGCCTTTACACTCCAGTAGGACAGGCTTCCGATGATAACGACGACGGAAAAGAGCAGCATCAGGAAGGTCAGGCCGGAAGTTTCATACCAGGCCGCCCGGGAGTAGCTCATGGGCCCGTCAGACATCAGCATCGTCCTGCCCATGGGATCTGTGGAGAAAACGATCATCCTGAAATGAAAATCTCCTCCGTAATCCTCGGCCCCGCCGCCCCTCAAGTTCTGGTAGACACCGGGCTCGACCTCTACCAATCTATCCGTCTGCCCCTGGTGTGCCACCACCAAATAGCCCTCTTCGTCCACATCGACATGGATCACCCCCATGAGAAGGCTTAAGAATCTATCGTCAGTGGTGAATGCCCGCCGATTCTGGTGGTATTCACCGGCATAGGCCTCGGATCTTGCAGCCATACCGGCCGGTGCTTCCGGTGCGGCGATCCTCTCACCGGGAAAATAGCGATCCATGAAGCGTTGAAATATCTCTAGATTCACCAGGTGGCTTCCACCGCTGTGAGATATGAAGAACCCTGTTTCTTCATCCGGGATCAGGTAGAGCCCCGTATCATAGAGCATCGTCCCTCCAGGATGATGGAAGGTATCCCGGCCGTTATAGGTGGCCTTCATGAAACCGTGGGCCATTCCATCTAAACGGGGATGAAGCGTGAATTGCCCTTCGAACATCATATTCACCGTTTCCTCCATCAAGATGCGTTCCCCGGCAAGCTGCCCTCCCTGCAGATAGGCCAGCATGAACCTGGCCATATCCGAGGCGCTGCTGCTCATACTGCCTGAAGGTTCCTGCATGAACTCAAACGCACCTTCACGAAACTCCCCATCAATATAACGATAAGCCCTGGCCATGTGCCCGGTCAGGTCGGCCGGCAGCGGCTGGCGAAAGGTGCTGTGCTCCATACCCAGGGGCTTATAGATATTCTCTTCGATATATCGGGCATATGGAATTCCGGATACCACCTCTACCATATAACCGGCCAGTGCGGTCCCATAGTTGGAGTAGGCGGCAACTTCTCCAGGGGGGAACACCCGCGCCGGTCGGCGTTCACGGACGTACCGGTCCAGGGGAAGCGCCTCTTCTGCCGCAAGGGAGAAGGTCCCGGTCGGATAATCTTCGAAGCCCGGTGTATGCGACATCAGGTGCCTTAAGGTGATCGGCTCCAGCGCTGAGCCTCCCCGCCCATATTCCAGTCCGGCTGGGATGGTAAAATCCAGGTATTCATTTATATCTGCATCCAGATCCAGTTTGCCCTGCTCTGCCAGCTGCATCACCGCTGTCCAGGTAAACAACTTGGCAGTGGATCCAATCCTGAACATGGTTTTTTCCGCATCTACCGGACGGCCCTGTGCGATATCGGCATAGCCATATCCCCCGGCAAAAATCACTTCCCCGCCTGCGACCACAGCCACGGTGAGGTTCGGTATGTCAAACGCATCCATTTGTTCTGCAATGACCCCGTCTAAAAACGCTTCCAGATCATCTGCGTCTAACGGGGAAGCAGATGCTGCTGCATTATGGTTCATATCAGGCAGTAGAAGAAAACATAGAAGCAAAATCAAACACATCAGTTTTCTCAATCTGATCACCCCTCCTCTCCACATCTATTTCCAAACAGGGGGACGTTGTTTCCGTTTGCTTTTCTGAAAAATCCCGGCACAGAGCAGGGTCATCCATCTTAACTGCTAACCCTTGAAGAAAAAATCACATTTCATCGCTTGATGCAGGTCAATCCCTCCCGGGTGCACAGGCAAAGCGCAGGGATGTTTAAAGCCAGGCGGCAGCGGCCAGAGAAGAGCACCTGCCCCTGATTGAAATTATTTCAAGCGGTAGGTGAGGTAGCCTTTGTATGAGATGCTCTCGACCGCGGGGTCCTGCTGCAGCCGGGTGAAGAATGCGGCGAAATGCTGGTTGCTGCGCGACTTCAAGAAGCTCTCGATCTCAAATTGATTCATGGGGTGGCGCCGGATGATGCTCATAACCGCCTGGTAATCGTCGCCGATCTGGCTGTAATAGCCTTTGCTCTGCAATAAATCGATGGAGATACCCCCCAGCAGGATTTCCGCCCGGCGCATCACTTCCGCCGTAACCGGCTGCACCTTCATGTCGGCCGGCGGCCTTACCGGGGTATTTATATAGAGGCAGTCATAGCGGATATTCTGCAGCAGGAGGGAAAATTGCTCCAGGGCCATTTCGCTATCATTAAAATCCTTGAGCAGCATGATCTCCAGCCATAATTGCCCGCGGTAGGCGGCGGAAAAATCCTGCAGCCCCTGGTATACCTTAGCGAAAGTCAGTTCCCGGTGGGGGCGGTTGATACGCCTGAAGGATTTCTCTTCAAAAGCGTCCAGTGAGGGCAGGACGATATCGGCCAGGCCGGCTTCCTCCCGCACCCGGGGATCATATAGAAGGGCCCCGTTGGTGATCAGTGCTACCGGTTTGTCGCTCCTGGTCTTCACCGCTCTGATCAATTCACCTAGTCCCAGGTACAGGGTCGGTTCCCCTTCCCCCACTACGGTAACCACATCGAAATCCACCTTTTGCGACAGCACCAGGTCCAGTTCTGATATGATTTCCTCCAGGGGGTAAAACATGGAGCGGGTATTGCTGAACTGGTAGGTCCTGCCCAGCTGGCAATAGATGCAGGAATAATTGCAGCGCTTGCGCGGTATGGGGCTGACACCTAAAGAGCGGCCCAGCCGCCGCGAAGGCAACGGCCCGTAGATATGTTTCATTTCCTGCACATAAAAGCCCCCTTCAGCTTTTTTAGATTATTGATTGGCATGGCGTACGTATCACGACGGCAGATGCACCGGCCTGTCTACCATACGCATGATGGCAGCAGCGCCCTGTCTATCATCTGCCGGTGGCTTTTACAAGAGGGGCCCTACTGGTCCTTGTAACCGTCAAGTAAAAATGAACAAAAAATGATAAACAACTTTGGACACCTAATTATTACCAAAAATGGTTTGGCGATGTTTCAGCCGATAGCTGTCGCCGTTTAAGTGGATAACCTCACTTTTATGGATCAAGCGATCCAAAACAGCTGTTGTAATCGCTGGATCACCCAGGATATCTCCCCAGTCTTCTGGCCCCTTGTTCGATGTAATGATGATAGAAGTCTGACCGTAGAGCTTGTTGACCAGTTGAAAAAAGAGGTTGGCCTCGTGTCGGTCAATCGCCATGAACATCAAGTCATCAATAATCACCAGGTCCGAACCAACCATCCTTTTCACCTTGGTCCTGGAGTTACGGCTGATTTCCTCCGTTTTCAGGTGACGGATCAGTTCATCCATCTGAACAAACGTTACCCGGTAACCCCGACTAATAGCTTCAATCCCCAGGCCAATGGATAAAAATGTTTTCCCAACCCCCGGGGGACCTAACAAAATCAGATTATAGGCCTGTTCCAGCCATAGGAGTTCTTGCAGCTGTTTTAATTGTTTTTTGCTTAGAGACTGCTGCTCTGAAAGGTCAAACTCATCCAGGGTTTTGTATTCGGGGAAGGCTGCCAATTTGTAGAGCCTGTTTACTTGTTTTTCTTCCCGTTTTTTTATCTCATGCTGCACCAGGTTTTTTAGAAACACCTGATAACTGGGTTCCTTCACCTGGGCCTCAAGCAGTATTTCTTCTACCACCGCAGCTGCTTCGGTTATGTTTAAACGTCTCATATCATTTTTGAGCTTTTCTAGTTCTGACACTCTCTCACCCCCTGTAATTCTTTGATGTAGATGTTCAGATCCCGAACTTCTACACGGCTCTTAAAGACAGAGCGGTCTATCTCGCAAAGTGGCTTTAACTGATGTTCATTCGCGGGTTTTTCGCCGGGCAAATGATGCCGGTGGTTAAAATAATTTAACGCATCTACAAACTCTGTTGCCCCGTATAGCCTGTTTTTCAAGCAATAGCTCAGTGCCTCAGCGATCGTCTCAGACGATTTATCCTGACTGTGGTTTTTTATGATTTTTAGCTGATCCCTTATGTAGCGAGGTTTATCCTTGCGCACCAGACCTAGAAAATCATGGGCTTCACGGGAATCAGCAAGGAGCTGGGCCACTTCTTGCAGGTAGGCATCAATGCCTTTATCTTTTTCTCTGCGGCAGTCACTGCTCTTTATGAGCCGGCCTTTTTCAAGACATACTGGGTAGCGGATTATTTCCTGGT
>PWPP01000034.1 GCA_003558625.1 Syntrophomonas sp. | reverse complement strand
TTGTCCCACCAGTTTATTGTACCTGCCCCCGCCTAAGAGGCCATAGCCAAGATCCGGGGAATACCCTTCAAATACCAGACCAGTATAATAATCCAGACCGCGTAAAACCCCCATATCCAATACGATGCTATCTGCTACCCCAAAAAGTTTTAACGTATCATATACCCGGATAATCTCTTCGGCAGCTTCACAAGCTCCCCGGTTTTTTTGCAAATATGGCATCTTGTCAAGGATTTCGAGCCCCCCGTGCAGTACCGGCAAGCGCTTTATCGTCATCTTAATTTCGTCTGGCAGGGGTATGGTCTCCAAAAACCCTCCCAAAGCCACCAGATCTTTTCTTTCCACCAAATCCCTGATCAGCCATTTATCATCCTGGCTTAAATCAATTTCATTTAAAATGCTATTAAAAATTGCAATCTGATTAATGCTGATTTTGAACTGGTCCAGGCCCAATTCCCGCAGTGTTTTAACTGCAATGGTGATGACCTCGGCGTCAGCCCATTCCCCGGATACACCCAGGAGCTCTATCCCAGATTGCCAAAACTCTCGGTATTGCGCCTGGTGAGGTTCAATATGCCGGAAAACATTGGCGATATAATAGAGCCGCCGGGGAAAATCAGCTTCCTTGAGATGGGTAGCCGTCAGCCGGGCAATAGATGCCGTAATTTCCGGTCGCAGGGATAAGATGCCTCCTTCCCGGTCCAGGAATAAAAACAGCTCATCCAGGGATTTCCCGCCGGCCCCTTTACTGGCAACCTCCAGATATTCAAAGGTGGGAGTAATCACTTCATCATAACCAAAACTCTGAAATACATTTTTTATTTTTTCCTCTATTCTTCTTTTTATTTTCACTTCTTCCGGCAATAAATCCCTTAATCCTTTAGGTATTTTTTTGTTTTTCATAATTGCAACCCCTTATGTATTTATAGTGTGCGGCCCGGTTTGTGCTTTTCTATGTGGAGGCTACTTTGCTGCTGTACCTTTGAATCATCCTTTCATAAGGGTAACGCTGCTATGGCCCGGCAATGATGGCCTTTATCTTTTTTACAGCAGTCTGGTGTCATTAATGATCAGTTCGAAATGGCAGTAGAGGTGTTCTGCAGCACGATGGCACATGACCATCTTGGTTAAAAATATATCGAAGTATCCCATGACTGAACTAACCTCGGTATTGATTTCCATTTTCAAAGTAATCTTGCGCGTATCAGGATCCACAATTAATACCGAGCTGGTGACTGCATAATTCACCCGGTCCCGGGGGGTAAACTCGGCCACATCCTCTTTGCGTACCCGGGAACGGTGCACGTCTGATTTATCCGCTAATATCAAAGCAGCAGCAAGGTTATTAACCGCCTCTCCTTCGGCCTGTTCTTCATGATTGCCTATTGCACCTAAAACCAGTGCTATTTCTGCGGGATCCATGCCCAGTTCCAGCAATAGATGAAAACCGATAATGGCACCGGACATGCCATGGCCGTCGCGGTTAACCAGATTGCCGATATCATGGAGATACCCTGCAATTGCTGCCAGTTCTGCTTCCCTTCGGGGATAGCCTAATGAATCGAGTATGTCATAACATATAGAAGCCGTTAATTCTGCATGCTCTATATTGTGTTCTATGGCTCCGATATGACCGATATACATGTTACCCAGGACCATATACTTTTGAATTAAGTGGTGCGCTTTAAGATCTTTAAGGGTTAACCCTTTCTTCCAAACCATAAAAATGTCCCCTTGTTATTGTTACCATTTTTTCAGGGGATTGGAACGCCTGCTGCTGTCAGGGTTGCCTCTCCTACTCTCTCACTTCCCGCAGCAGCTTTTGCGCCTCGGAAGATGCCCGGGTATTTGGAGGGATCTTCTCAAGGATCTCCAGGGCGGTTTGATTCTCTCCCCGGGCCATCCATTCCCGGGCCAGATCGAACTGCTGCCGAGCTTGTTGTTCCTGCTCCACTTCTTCCAGTTTTTGCTTCATTTTTTCTTCCCGTCCGATCACTTCCAGCCTTACAAACTGCTCCCGCGCTTCGTCAAAACGTCCTTCAGCCATTAAAGCACTGCCTTCGCTGATAATCCTGCGGGCTTCAATTCGATCGGGCAACACAGTTAAATTATAGATGTAAAAAGCACCGATTCCCAGCACCAAAACCAGGGAGAAAAGCCAGGTGAAGGAATATTTTTTTTGGCGCAACATAAAACCGATGATAATAATCGCCGGAATTGCCAAAATAAATGTTATTTTCAAAAACTCCCGGGCCGGCATGAATAAAAGCGCTGCTATAACAACAGCCACAAGAAACACTCTAAACAGCGGTGTCTTGCTGATTTCCACGAATTAAAATGCCTCCTTTTAGGTTAAGGCTCTGCGGGCAATGTCTTTTCGGTAATGCATACCGGTAAAGTTGACTTTTCCAATTTCGGCATATACTTTTTCCCGGGCTGCCTTTATATCTTCCCCCCGCGCTACCAGGTTCAACACCCTGCCTCCACCGGTTACCAGTTTATCTCCTATTGTTCTGGTACCGGCATGGAATACCAGGATGTCGGGGCTTAGTTGATCCAGTCCTTGGATTTCATAACCGGTGTGGTATGTTCCGGGATAGCCCGGAGATGAAATAACCACGCAAACGCATGCCTGCTTAGATATTTCAATCTGCAGCTGGTCTAACGTTCCTTCTACGGCCCCTTCCAATATATCAATCAAATCGGTTTCAATGACCGGCATCAACACCTGGGTTTCAGGATCACCAAAACGCGCATTAAATTCCAAGACCTTAGGCCCCTTTGGAGTGATCATTAAACCCGCATACAGTACGCCCAGGTAAGGAAGCCCTTCCTCTTTCATCGCTGCCACCACCGGTGCGATAATCTGTTCCATGATTTGATCATGCAGCTGCGGGGTATAAACAGGTGGTGACGTATATGCTCCCATACCTCCGGTATTCGGACCTTCATCATTATCAAAAATTCTCTTATAATCCTGGGCAGAAAGCAGGGGAATAAAATGACTTCCGTCACTTATCGCAAAAAAGCTTAGTTCTTCCCCCTCCAGGAACTCCTCAATAACCAGGCGGTTGCCGGCTTCCCCAAAGGCTTTTTCTTCCATTATATAATCAATGGCGGCATCCGCTTCTTCCCAACCCTGGGCGATGATTACACCTTTCCCGGCCGCTAAGCCGTCCGCTTTTACCACCACCGGGGTATGATCAGGAGTACATTTTCTGACATAGGCTTTCGCTGCTTTTGATTCCTCAAATGCTCCATGGCCGGCTGTGGGAATTTGATATTTTTCGAATAATCCCTTGGAAAAAACCTTGCTTCCTTCCAATTGCGCCGCTCCGGCGGTAGGTCCAAAAACTGCCAGGCCTTCAGCGGCAAACCGGTCGGCTACGCCTAACATCAAGGGTATTTCAGGCCCCACTACCGTTAAATCAATCTGGTTTTTCCGGGCAAAAGCCAATAACCCTTCAATATCGGTAACCGCAATATCCACACATTCTGCGAACTCGGCAATCCCTGGATTGCCCGGAGCGGCATATAGTTTTGCCAGTTTAGGGCTCTGGTGTAGTTTCCAGGCCAGGGCATGCTCTCTTCCTCCCTGGCCGATCAGTAAAACATTTTTTGCCATCATGTTCCTCCCTTGCTAGTGTTTAAAATGACGGATGCCGGTAAAGACCATGGAGAGCCCATGGCGGTTGCAGGCCTCTATGACCTCTTCATCCCGGATAGAACCCCCGGGCTGGATTATCGCTTTTATGCCTTTGGCGGCTGCCAGTTCAACCGTATCCGCAAAGGGGAAAAAAGCGTCAGATGCCATAACCCCGCCCGCATACTGTTCCAACACCAAAGCCAGGCGGGCTGCCCCCACCCGGTTCATCTGGCCGGCTCCAATGCCCAGGGTCACATTGTCCCGGGCCACTACAATGCCATTAGATTTCACGTGTTTAACGATTATTTGTGCCAACAGCAGCTGCTGCATTTCTTCCCGGGTCGGCTGCGCCCGGGTAACCACCTCTAAATGTTCCTGCTGCAATTCAATCTGGTCTTTTTCCTGCACCAAAATGCCTCCTGCCACCGACTTCACCTGTAGTTCCCGGGAAAAAACCAGGGGTAGTTCCAATAATCTGAGGTTTTTCTTATGCCGCAACAAGTCCAAGGCTTCCCGGTCATATCCCGGGGCTATAACCACTTCGATAAAGTGTTCCGCCATCTTGCGTGCAGCCGCAAGATCAACGGCCTGGTTAAAAGCAATGACCCCCCCAAAAGCGGAAATGGGATCTGCGGCAAAGGCCTTTTCAAATACCAGGTCAGACCGTTCTCCTATGGCCACACCACAGGGATTGGTATGTTTGATGATTACACAGGCCGCGGGTGGCAATTCTTTGGCCAGTTCCCAGGCCGCTTCCGCATCAATAATATTATTATAAGACAGCTCCTTGCCGTTTAACTGTGCCGCATCAGCCAGGCCCTTGGCCGATCCGGGCATAAGATCACGGTAAAAACAAGCCTGTTGATGGGGGTTCTCTCCATAGCGCAAGGGATAGACTTTCTCTCCGGCCAGCATGAATTGTTCCGGGAATTGCTCGCCCGTGATCCGGTCTAAATACCCTGCAATCATAAGGTCATACGTTGCGGTATGACTGAAAGCCACCCGGGCCAACCGCATTCGTAAATCAGGATTGAAGGTCCCGCCCTTTTGCAGCTCCAGCAATACCTGGTTATAGAATTCAGGCTTGACGACAATGACCACATCCCGGTAGTTTTTCGCTGCCGCTCGGACCATTGCCGGACCGCCGATATCAATATTTTCAATGGCTTCTTCCAGGGTTACATCCTTGTGGCTAATCGTTTCCTTAAATGGATAGAGATTCACCACTACCACATCAATGAGCCCAATTTGGTTTGCATCCAGCTCCTGTAAGTGCCCGGGGATCCTGCGGGCCAAAATCCCCCCGTGGATATTGGGATGCAGGGTTTTTACCCTGCCATCTAATATTTCCGGAAAACCGGTTACCTGACTTACGGGTTTTACGGTAACACCGGCTTCCTGCAATACCTGGAAGGTTCCCCCGGTAGAAATAATCTCATAGCCCAGCTCTTCCAAGCCCCGGGCAAAATCCGTGATTCCACTTTTATCTGAAACACTGATCAGCGCTCTTCTCTTCACCTTTCTCCCACCTCCTGGTTCCGGTCCTTTATGTATATTCTTCTTCCGCTTAAGTAAACCTGTCCCTGGGCCAACAACTGCAGGGATTGCCAGTATATATTATGTTCTTCCTTTAGAATACGTCGGGATAGACTCTCAACCGAGTCGTCCTGCCTTACGGGCACTACTGCCTGTTTAATGATGGGGCCGGTATCCACTCCCTCATCTACCAGGTGAACCGAACACCCGCTGAACTTCACTCCGTAAACCAGAGCCTGCTCCTGGGCATGTAGTCCCTTAAAAGACGGCAGCAACGCCGGATGGATATTAACCACTCTGTTTTTATAAGTCCCCAGCAAGGTGCTGCCGATTATTCGCATATATCCCGCCAAAACCAGCAAATCGATTTTGAAGGGCATCAGTTCTCCTACCAGGGCCTGCTCATATTCCTGGCGGAAGGTAAATTCCTGGGGATTTATGAAAACAGCGGGTATGTTTCGCTTAGTGGCAGCTTCTAATGCCGGGGCATCAGCCTTATCACTGATCAAGATTTTTATCTCCGCATTCAAATCCTGGCGTTCTATGGCCTCCCACAGGGCGATAAAATTACTGCCCCGCCCGGAAGCCAAAACCCCCAGCCGCAAGCGTCCCGGCTCCATCAATCTGATCATCTAAATATAACCCCTTCTGCTCCTGACCCTATTTTTCCTATGATTATAGGCTTTTCTCCTGCGAGCTGCAAGGATTTTATCCCCTGTTCGGCCTTCTCCGGAGCTGCCACCATGAGGAAACCTATGCCCATATTAAAGGTTCTAAACATTTCATCCCGGTGGATGGAGCCATACTGCTGGATCAGGCTAAAGACGGGGGGGATGTCCCAGGACGATAATTCGATTTCACCTTTTAAGCCCGGCGGCAATATCCGGGCCAGGTTGTCTGCCAAGCCACCCCCGGTAATATGGGCCATCCCTTTAATCTCAATGTCTTTTAACAGAGACAGTACCGGCCTGACATAAATCCGGGTAGGAATCAGCATTTCTTCACCCCAGGTATGTCCCAGCTCCGCCTGAAAATGACCCAGAGCCAGACCCTCTTTTTCCAATACCACTTTGCGAGCCAGGGAATATCCGTTAGAGTGGAGACCGGAAGAGGGCAGTCCGATGATTATATCGTCCGGGGATATATGCTCTCCGGTAATAAGACCGTTACGTTCCGCTACCCCTACGGCAAATCCCGCCAGGTCATATTCATCCTCCCCATAAAATCCGGGCATTTCCGCCGTTTCCCCTCCGATAAGGGCACATCCGGCATCCAGGCAACCCTGGCTGATACCCATAACCAGTTCCTCTACCACCCGGGGTATCAGGCGGCCCAGGGCAATATAATCCAGGAAAAACAAGGGTTCGGCCCCGTGAACCAAAATGTCGTTCACACACATGGCCACCAAATCAATCCCAACCGTGTCGTGTTTCCCCGTCAAATGAGCAATCCGAAGTTTCGTTCCGACCCCATCCGTAGAAGACACCAACACCGGCTCCCGGTAGCGCCCCGGATCCAGGGCAAAAAATCCCCCGAATTGTCCCAGGCTGGACAATACCTCGGGTCGCTTCGTGCGGTCCACCCATTTTTTGATCATCTCTACCGACTGATTGGCCGCATCGATATCTACCCCGGCTTTTTTATAATCATAGCCATCATTCATAATAACCCTCCTAGGCAATGGGATATTCGCCGCTAAAACAAGCGGTACAGAAATCATCCGTTTTAGGCATTAAGGCATTTACCATGCCTTCCATACTGATATAATGTAAGCTGTCGGCGCCGATATGCCGGGCTATTTCTTCTGTGCTCATGGTATTGGCTATCAATTCTTCCCGCTGGGAAGTGTCAATACCATAATAACAAGGGTGGCAGGTAGGGGGAGAAGCTACTACCATATGCACTTCTTTGGCCCCGGCTTCCCGCAACATTTTTACGATATTTTTGCTGGTGGTACCCCGGACTATGGAATCATCTACCATGATTACCCTTTTGTCCCGGACCACTTCATGTACCGCATTCAGTTTCAGTTTTACTCCCAGTTCCCGGATGGCCTGGGTAGGCTGAATAAAGGTGCGGCCCACATAGCGTTTTTTAATCAGTCCTTCCTCAAAAGGCAAACCAGATTCTTCCGCATAACCCAGGGCAGCTGCCGTACCTGAATCAGGAACGGCAATTACCAGGTCTCCCCCAATGTCCGCTTCCCGGGCCAGTTGCCTGCCCATGGCCTTGCGGGCCTGGTATACATTGATCCCATCCATGGTACTATCGGGACGGGCAAAATAAATATATTCGAAAATACAGTGTGCTGTGCGCCCGGAGTGCACGGCCTGGATAGATTTTAAACCGGTTTTATCTATCACCACGATTTCTCCCGGTTTTATATCCCGGACAAACTTCGCCCCCACCGTATCCAGAGAGGCACTTTCAGATGCCAGAATATAGCTGCCCTGCATTTCTCCCAGGCATAAGGGCCTGATACCCAGGGGATCACGGATCCCCACCAACCGGTCTTCCGTCATAATTATCAGAGAATACGCACCTTTCATATCAATCATACATTTGGCCAGGGCATCTTCCATGTGGTCCTTTGAATACCGTGCCATCAGATTGGCAACCACTTCGGTATCGGTGGTGGTCTGGAAAACCGAGCCATAGGCAGAGAGATTGGCTCTCAGCTCTTTGGTATTAATCAGGTTTCCGTTATGGGCTAGAGCGACCATCCCATTCAGATAATGGAAAACCAGGGGTTGGGCATTGACCGCCCCGCTTTCCCCGGTGGTAGAGTAGCGAACATGGCCCACAGCAATCTGGCCCTGCAGGCGGGCGATAATCTCAGGAGAAAACACCTCTGAAGCCAGACCCATGCCTTTATGAAGCTGAATCCTTTTTAAATCGGAAACCGCAATGCCGGCACTTTCCTGCCCCCGGTGCTGCAAAGCATAAAGGCCGTAAAAGGTGGTCTGGGCCGCTTCACTATCATGCCGGGGATGGTTGAGATAGATCCCGAATATACCACACTCATCATGAAACTTGTCCTTTAAATCATCAAGCATGCTAGGGCCTCCTCCCAGATTTGGGAAGCTTCTTCCACCTTGAGGGCCATAATTATTTCCCGGTTCAGATTTCTAAAAACCATCTTTTCCCCTCCTGTATAACCTAATACGTCCATGAAAATTCCGTATTTTTGGGCTGCCTGTTCCACCTGTTTCCGGTTGGCCGGATTAAGACTGACCACTACTCTGCCCGGAGCTTCCGAAAATAGTAGCGCTTCCATTGGTTTTTCCAAATCCGGCAGGCTCAAGTCAAAACCCATCCCTGATATGATCGCGGATTTGGCCAGGACTATTGCCAGCCCCCCCAGGGATATATCGGTACAGGATTGGAACAATCCTTTACCGGCCCCTTCCTGCAGCAGTTCAATCAGTCCTTTTTCCGCCTCAAGGTTTACCGGGGGTACCGCTCCGGTTTCCAAGCCATGGTATGTTTTGATATATTCAGAGCCTCCCAGTTCATCTCTGAACCCTCCCAGAAGGATAATCAGGTCCCCTCTCTGTTTAAAAGACCGGGTTACTCCCTTGCTGACATCTGCAATGATTCCTACCATGCCCACGGTAGGAGTGGGTAAAACGGCTCCTGCCGCCGATTCATTATATAAACTGACATTGCCGCTGACCACTGGCGTTTCCAGGTATGCTGCCGCCTCCGCCATCCCGGTGATGGCCTGCTTCAGTTGCCAGTATATATCTAGTTTTTCGGGATTGCCGAAATTGAGGCAGTTGGTAAAGGCCAGGGGTTTGGCCCCCACACAGGCTATATTGCGGGCTGCCTCACAAACGGCTGCCAAACCTCCCCGGTACGGATCCAGGTATACTAAGCGGCTGTTGCCGTCAATGGTCAATGCCATGCCTTTGTTGGTTCCTTTGATTCTTAACAGTGCTGCTTCACCTCCCCCCGGAGGGATCACGGTGTTGGTCATAACCTGGTGATCATATTGTGAATATACCCACTTCTTGCTGGCTATATTGGGGGAAGCCAGCAAACCCCGCAGCGCCTGGTTTAAGTCTGGTGAAGAGAGCTGGGCGAAATTATACCCGCAGGCAGCAGCAAAATAATCTCCTTCTTTTTCATCCCTGACATAGACCGGACATTCTTCCGTTAAAGCCCTTACCGGTATCCGGGCCAGTTCCTGCTCTCCTGCCACCACCCGGAACTTTCCGTCCCCGGTTACCCGTCCGATTACGGCCGCATCCAATCCCCATCGTTCAAATATGGCCCGGATCCTGTCTTCCTGCCCTTCCCGGGGAATGATGAGCATCCGTTCCTGGGATTCTGAAAGCATGACTTCATATGGAGTCATATCCTTTTCCCGGCGGGGCACCTGTAAGACATCGATTACGGCCCCCCTGCACTCCTTGCTGGCTGCTTCCGCAACTGAGCCGGTAAGCCCGGCCGCTCCCAAATCCTGCATGCCGACGACTAAATCTTCTTGGATCAATTGCAGGCAAGCTTCGATGAGAAGTTTTTCCATAAAAGGGTCTCCTACCTGGACGGCCGGCCTCTTATCCCGGGACTGCTCCGATAGTTCCTCCGAAGCAAAGGTAGCTCCATGAATCCCGTCTCTGCCCGTTTTTGAACCCACCAACATGAGAAGACTCCCTGGCTCTCCCGCCACTGCATAAGCAATATCATCAACCGCCACCAAACCCACGCACATGGCATTAACCAGGGGATTATCCCGGTAAGAGGGGTGAAAGAACACTTCCCCGCCTACATTGGGTATGCCGATGCAATTTCCGTAACCGGAAATGCCGGCCACAACACCGGAAAAAAGTTCCCGGACCCGGGGCTGATCCAACTCGCCAAAACGCAGCGAATTAAGGAGCGCAACCGGTCTGGCTCCCATAGTGAAGATATCCCTCACAATACCTCCCACTCCTGTGGCTGCTCCCTGGTAGGGCTCTATGGCAGAAGGATGATTGTGACTCTCTATTTTAAAGACCAAAGCCTGTCCATCTCCTATATCGATAATGCCGGCATTTTCCCCGGGCCCCTGGATCACCCGGGGCCCCCGGGTGGGAAAAATGCTGAGCAGGGGACGGGAGTTTTTATAACTGCAGTGCTCTGACCACATGACGGCAAACATGCCCAGTTCGATTTCATTAGGTTCCCGGCCCAACAGCATGTTGATCCGTTCAAATTCTTCCTGGGTCAGCCCCATCTCAATAAAGCTTATGTGCGCCATCATGCCTCCCCCTTCCCGGACCGGCTGAAATAGTCACCGATAGAAGCAAACAGTTTATAACCATCCCTTCCCCCCAGCAGATCTTCTGCTGCCCGTTCCGGATGCGGCATTAACCCCAAAACATTGCCTTCCTTATTAGTGATTCCGGCAATGTGAGCCAGCGACCCATTGGGGTTGTATTCCGGGCCTTCCTCTCCGCCGGGACCGCAATAAGTAAAAAGAATTTGGCCTGCCCTGTCCATTTCGGCCAGGGTAACGGGATCACAAAAGTAGTTCCCCTCTCCATGGGCCACCGGCAAAGAGATGATTTCATTCTGGGCAAAAAAGCCGGAGAAGGGCGTGTCATTCCTTTTTACCCGTAAATGAACACCGGTACAGACAAACCTCAGGCTGCGGTTTCTGAGCATGGCTCCCGGGAGCAGGCCCGCTTCCAGGAGTATCTGAAAACCATTGCAAATCCCGATGATCAATCCCCCTTCACGGGCAAAATCAACCACCCGGGACATCACGGGAGAAAAACGGGCAATCGCACCAGTCCGGAGATAGTCCCCGTAGGAAAAGCCGCCGGGCAATATGATAACATCGCATCCTTTAAGATCAGTATCCCGGTGCCATATATACTCGACTTCGTACTTCATTACGTCTTTAAGCACATAATAACAATCCGCGTCACAATTGGATCCCGGAAATACGGTTATGCCAAATTTCATGTTGTTTCATCCTCCAGCACCTCAACCCGGTAGTCTTCAATGACCGGATTCGCCAGGAGCTTATGGCTTAATTCCTCCACTTCTCGTTTGGCCGCGCTTTTATCCCGGCTCTGCAGCCCTAGTTCGATAAATTTTCCCATTCTCACTTCTTCAACCTCTTCATAGCCCAGAACATGGAGGGATTTTTTTACCGCTTCTCCCTGGGGATCCAATACCCCCGGTTTCAGGGTTATATATACCCGGGCTTTTAACCGGTTGCCCCTGCGGTTGGCCATATATTTCTCCAAACGCACCATGACTTCCCGGTAGGCTTCTGACTCCTGGCCCATATCCCTGCGAAAACGGTCTTTGTCTAGTTTTTCCAGGCTCTTTCGGTCCCATAAACGGCAGGAGTCGGGAGATATTTCATCACCAAGAACAATTCTGCCCTCATAAAAACCAAACTCCAGTTTAAAGTCGACTAAAATGATATTTATCTGGGCAAAGAGTTCTTTCAATATGGTATTGACGGCGAGGGCCCTGGCCTGCATTTCCTTTAAATGCTCAGGCTGGGCCCAACCCATGGCTTTTATATGACATTGATTCACCATGGGATCATGCAGGGCATCGTCTTTATAATAATACTCCACTACCGTACTCTTAAGTTCTGTTCCTTCCGGCTTACCCAGGCGTTTCACCAGACTCCCGGCCACAACATTCCTGACCACCACTTCCAGAGGAACCATGTCCATTTTCTTCACTAAGACACTTCTATCATCCACAGGTTTAACCAAATGGGTTTCTATCCCATTTTGCTCCAGCACTTCATAAAGAAGATTGGAGATGCGGTTATTCATAATCCCTTTATTTTCAATAATCCCCTTTTTGGCCCCGTCTAAAGCCGTGGCTTCATCCTTAAACACCATTAACACCAGGTTCTCTGCCCCGGTAGCATATATTTTCTTGGCCTTGCCCTCGTAAATGATCCGGTTTGGCTGCATCCATCTGCCTCCTATCCTAATCCACAGCGGTGAAAAATAAAGTCCACCTTGGTCCGATCCAGGGGTTGGCCAAAGATGTGCTCTATTTCTTCTTCCTTTATATAGTTCCTGATCTTTTGGTCTTCCTGCACCAGCTTTTTAAAATCCTTCTTCTCATTCCAGCTCTGTAATGCCTGGTTCTGAACCAGGGCATACGCCTCTTCCCGCAAAACACCCTTGTGGACCAGAGCCAGCATTAACTCCTGGGAAAAGATCAGGCCCCTGGTCTTTTCTATATTGGCCGCCATATGCTCCGGGTACACCACCAGTTCTTTAATCACCCCGGTAAAACGGTGCAGCATATAGTCCAGCAAAATACAGCTGTCAGGAATAATGACCCGTTCCACTGAGGAATGGGTTAAATCTCTCTCATGCCACAGCGCTACGTTTTCCAGGGCGGCAACTGCATTGCCTCTTAAAATCCGGGAAAGACCCGCTACTCTTTCACTAATCATGGGATTGCGTTTATGGGGCATGGCCGAAGAGCCCTTCTGCCCTCGGGCAAAGGGTTCTTCCACCTCCAGCAGGTCTGTTCTCTGTAAGTTTCTGACCTCGGTAGCCATTTTTTCCAGGGAACTGCCGGCTACGGCCAGAATACTCATAAAATGGGCATGGCGATCTCGTTGGATGATTTGGGTTGAAGCCTCACAGGGTTTCAGACCCAGGGTTTTACACACATGCTCTTCCACCCGGGGATCCAGGTGGGCAAAATTGCCTACGGCACCGGAAATAGCACCATAGGAAATCACCTCCCGGGCCTGCCGCAGGCGTTCCATGTTTCTTTCCATCTCGGTATACCAAACAGCCAGTTTAAGGCCGAAAGTGGTTGGTTCCCCGTGCACCCCATGGGTTCTGCCAATGATGGGAGTATATTTATAAGCCAGGGCTTTTTGGGCAATAACCTCTTTTAAAACTGCCATTTTTTCCAGGATCAAATCCGCCGCATCCCGCATTTGCATGGCGATTCCGGTATCAAGGATGTCCGACGAAGTGAGGCCCTGATGGATATACTTCGAGTCCTCTCCCACATATTCCGCCACATTGGTCAGAAAGGCGATGACATCATGGTGCACTTCGGCTTCGATTTCTTTAACCCGTTCCAGATTAAAACGGGCTCGGGACTTAATGTTCTCCACAACCGGCCCGGGGATCACCCCCAAAAGCGCCCATCCTTCACAAGCGGCGATTTCTATTCTGAGCCAGTTTTGCAATTTACTTTCCTCGGACCATACCTTCCCCATTTGCGGAAGGGTGTATCTTTCAATCATACCTTCCCCCCCTATTTTTCCAAATAGTCCTTTGCCCCGATTTCATTCAGTTTTTTGTTTTTGAGCATGACTTCATGAGCCATATCGGCCCTAAAATCCAGAAGTTTTTGCTGCAAAGCATGCTCTTGCAGTGCCATAATCTGCAGGGCTAACAGGGCTGCATTGGCCGCTCCGTTTATAGCTACCGTGGCCACCGGTATCCCCCGCGGCATTTGTACGATGGAGTAAAGAGAATCGATTCCGGACAGGGTGTTGGTCTTTATCGGAACCCCTATAACCGGAATGATGGTGTAAGCGGCGATGACCCCGGGCAGGTGGGCAGCTCCTCCGGCCCCGGCAATAATGGCCTGCAAGCCCCTTTCAGAAGCAGTGGAGGCATACCGTTCCGTCTCATAGGGCAACCGGTGGGCAGAACATATTTTATATTCGAAATCCACCCCAAAATCCTGCAATACCTTACCGGCTTCCTGCATAACACCAAGATCAGAATCACTTCCCATTATAATACCTATTTTCGGCATATCATCCCTCCTATTCTCTGTTTGCACCCAGCACCCTAAACCCAGATAATCCCGGAAATATGAAGCCCAGACGGACAGATTTGCTACGAAACCTATCCGCCTGGGCTTTTATCCCTATACGGTGTAGTGCATAAAACACCTGTGTCACTCGGTCCAGCCACCTTGCCTGCGGTGCGGAACCCTAGACACACTTTCGCTATATAAATATCATTTTTCACCCTGATATTAACAAAGCTTGGGGACTGTGTCAACCGCTTGCGGCTTTTTTTATACCTCTTTCAGTTCGATTCCTCCCATTATGGCAACCCCTGAAACCCTTAATACCCGGAGGCCGGGTTCAACGGCTCCCCGCTCTTTGTTTATCCGGGTGTAAATGCCTCCGCTCTCTTCCCCCAGGGCATGGATCCCTCCCAGGAATGCCGTTCCCTGGCATATTACCACTACGTCACCAGGAACCTTGATCTCAATGCCCCCCATAAAGGCTATCAGACTTAAATCAATGATTTCGGCAGCAAATGCTGCCCCATCAAGGTCCAGGTTTACTCCTCCCATAAACGCAATGTATGACCCACTTTTAAGCTCCCAGTTTTGTTTTTTTTCTACAAGGCCCATGAATGCCAAGTTAATAGAATTTCTCTTTGATTGTTGCAACAGTTTCAGCCCTATGATGATGAGAAGCAGGGGCCAGATAAGATTCCAGGCCCAGCTGATATCCAGGTAAAACCAATCCAAATTCCTGCCTAAAAAGATAATACCCATCAGAAATATGATGCTTCCCATGATCAGCCCGGTCCGGTCCGGATAGTGATTAAATAATGCCTCCAACCCCAACAGTATCAGCACAATTGGCCAGTAGGTCATAAGGATTTGGCCTAGATTAATTGACGTTACACCCAGGGTGTTTAATAATAAAATGCCACCCAGGGTAATCAGCACCATGCCGGTCAAAATCCGGCCCCATTTAACCCGCATTGCCTCATTCCTTTCCCCTGCTGATGCCGGCAATAATCTTCCTTTATCCCACCATAAAGAGTACAATCTTTATATATCCAGTTTATTGAAGGAAGGAGAAAAAAGCAATGAACAGAAAACTTTATCGTTCTCCCACAGAAAAAATACTGGGCGGGGTATGTGGTGGGGTAGCAGAATATTTCGCTATTGATGTCACCATTGTGCGCGTGATATGGGCTCTCAGTTTCTTCCTTCATGGAGTGGGCTTTCTGGCCTATATCATTTGTTGGATCGTAATTCCTGTAAAGCCCGACTATATAGACCTGGAACCGGCGCCGGATCGGCTGCCCGTTGACCGCACTAAAACCATGCAGTTTTTGGGTATCCTTCTGGTCGTTTTCGGGGCCCTCCTCCTACTGGGCCAGTACTATAGAACCGCTGTCTTTCTCTGGCCCACTCTCCTGATTTTGGCGGGGGCGTTTATTATTTATAAAGCCCAGAAGGGAGAGGCTTAGCTTATGGCTAAAAAAACCCTTTGGGGTCTGCTTTTGATGCTCCTGGGAATCTATATGCTCCTGGTAAACCTGGGGGTTATCAGCGGTTCATGGTGGCGGTTTTATATCTATTACTGGCCTCTGCTGCTTATTATCCTTGGTATTGCTTTTCTCATGCCGCGGCATCCCCTTTTCATCATCCTGCTGGTGATTTTAACCATACTCCTTCCCCTGTTATGGCCAAGCTTCGGGGGCAGCCCGCCCCCCAGGCCTTTTCATCATATGGGGCCCCCGGTGCGGGAACAAATTTTGCGGGAATCATGGAATCCATCTCTAAACGAGGGTGTTTTTGAACTGGATCTGGGCCAGGGGATATTATCCATTGACCGGGGCTCGGATTTGATCAATGTCCAGGCAAGAAATTACCGGGGGATCCGCCCCCATTTGACCAGGGAGACAAAGGACGGCCGGGCATATTTTCATGTCCAGACGCAAAACCCTGAAACTGGGAGCAAAAAGGAGATTATTTTTACTCCGCCGGTTATGAAGATGCCGAATTTACGCTTGACTTAAACATTACCGGTGCTGTGGCCCAGGTAAATCTAACTACAACCGACCTTTAAGCAGGAGCTGCCCGGACCGGTTTATCATTGATTTAATGCTCTTATGGACGGAATAATCGCTTTTTTTCGATTTGTTGTAAGAAAATCCTTCTATTGCCCTTATATATGTTTAAGTGAGATGTTTACATCAAAACTACAAAGCCGCTACTCTCTATTTATTAAGCACAACACCCGGGTGCAGCATCTCCTTTCATGGCCGGTAGATTGAGGTGCTTGTGCTCCAATGTTTAATGGTGTAAAACTCACAAATACAACATATAGAAAGGATGAGATCTATGAAGAAACTGACCATTTCTTGCTTGCTGGTGCTGGGCCTGTTTCTGTTATCCACCATGGTGCTGGCGGGCTGTGGAACCCAGGAGCCACCTGCACCACCTGATGAAAACGATGAGCCCCAGGTAACCCAAACAGAAATTTTGCTCTACTTCGCTGATGATCAGGCAGAATACCTGATCGGGGAACAGCGTATCATTACCGGCGAAGAACCCCTGGAGGGTGAAGCCCTGGCGAGCACCATCATCGAAGAGTTAATTCAAGGCCCGGAGCAGGAAGGACTCGGAGCTACCATCCCTGAAGGAACCCGGCTGCTGGATTTGGAAATAGAGGATGGCCTGGCCCGGGTGAATTTTTCAGCAGAAATCAAGTCCCGGCACGTTGGAGGTTCGGCCGGGGAGACCATGACCCTGACCTCAATCGTTAATTCCCTTACCGAGATGGAAGAAATCGACACCGTTCAGATATACATTGAGGGTGCAATCGAGGATACCCTGGCCGGTCACTGGTTTATCGGGGAACCCCTGGAAAGAAACCCGGACATCATTAAATAATCCCATCAAGGAAAGCCCCGGCTCCTTGCTGCCGGGGCTTTTTTCAATGCTTTAATCCGTCCCCAATCCAGGCCCCAAAATACTTACGTAAAAAAATTTTGGCGACGGCCTGATTTTTTAGATATCTCAGGAGAAAATTCGTTGGAAAATATTATTTATTCCACACCTGAAGGATTTTAGCATTTTTTGTTGAAGTATTCCTTAATTGTAGAGTTTTTGTGTTATTATTGGGGTAGAAAATATGTAAAGGGGCATGATTGGTGCATAGCTTTCTGTATGTTTTTCAGTCATTATTGGAAACCATTGGCGTCGTAGCTCTATGTTTTGCCCTGATGAGGATGCCCCTGGCCTGGAAAAAGATTATTCCGGCGGGGATCGTTGTGGGGGGCTGTATTCTATTGATCAGGATGCTGCCTCTGACCCCGGGTTTTCATCTCCCGGTAGGGATTTTGCTGATTTTCTTATACCTGGTTAAGTTCAACCGGGTAAAATCTACCTCGGCCATAATTGCGGTTTTTGCCAGCATCTTTGTTTTGGCTTTACTGGAATTTACGCTGGCCCATATCTATTTCGCCCTGGCCGGTGACACCGTCATAACCCAGAATATTACCTGGACCATGGTAGGAATCTTGCAAAGTGTACTTATGGTCATAATCGCCCTGGCGGTATCCAGGTTCAGAAAACCGATACAGGAAGGGTGATCGCCCTGGACTCCTTGAATTTTTGCAAAAAATGGGCCGCTTCCCTGGCCTCTCAAAACCAGTTGTCCCCGGACCGGGAAGCGGAAATCACCTTTGCCCTGGAGCTTTTGGTGATCAATATATTCAACCTGGCATTTACCCTGCTGTTGGGCTGGATATTAGGTGTTTTTACCCTGACCCTGGTTTGTATTATTACCGTCACCCTGTTCCGGCATACAGCTGGTGGAGCTCACTCGGACTCTCCCTGGCGCTGTGCTTTTTTTACCATTCTATTCTTTCCTTTAATGGCTCTTTTTGCCCGCTACCTGTCTTTTTTTTCTTATCAGTATATGGATATGCTCATGCTAGCCGGCATCATCACGGGGCTGCTACTCCTTTTGCGATACTCTCCCTATGAAACCCCACAGGCACCTATTATCTCTCCCCTGCGCAGGGCGATATTAAGAAAGTTATCCTTTATGGCGTTGGGCATCAGCGCTGCCATCATGGCTGTCCTTTCCCTAAGTTCATGGCCCCCAGCCAGCCTTTTTCAGATGGGCATATTTATCAGTATGCTGTGGGCGACGATCAATCTCACTCCCCTGGCCCGGAAGGTCTGGCACCGGTTCGATCAAATTACACCAGGCTTCGGGAAAGGAGGTGAATAGATTATGAAAAAACTAATGTATCGCTGCTCGGGTGTAGTGGCCTCAGCTTTAGTGTTTTTTGCCACCTTCGGTGCATCCATTAACTGCTGGTTTACTCACTATCAGCCCCAAGTCCCCAAGTCCCTCAGAAAATAAAAAGTCCGGCCAAAAGGGGTGTAATTTCACCCCTTTTGCCGTTATCATATAAATTACAGAGGTGAGTAGAATTGAAAATCGAGCTAAGTGAGGCCCAGCGCCAACGGGAAATATTTGAAAATATAACCTTAACCCATATCGCCAGTGTGTTTATTATGATTTTTGCCCTGGTTTTGAGCAAGAACATCTTTGCGGAACAAGTTTTTCCCACCCTGAATCTCTATTATCTGTTGTTTACTCTTATCAACCTGGTGATATTTTCCACCGTGTTCTTCTACCTTTCTAAAAATATCCCAAGTTTTAAAACCTTCAGCTGGATAGATGTGCTTTATATATGTTTCCCTTTGTTCATTGCCGTTTCTACCCT
>PWPP01000115.1 GCA_003558625.1 Syntrophomonas sp. | reverse complement strand
TCAGGACAGGCAGGCTAAAACATAACGGCAAACAATATCAGGCTTTGCCTTCACCAAACGGGGTCAGGCCTTACACTTCACCAAATGGCACCAGGTCGGATGATAGAGCGTCACCCGGCTTTTTTGTTGCAGATTTTCGTAGAGCACTAGAAACAGGGGCTTAAACGAAATGGCAAATGAAAATTCAATGGAAGAACCGTCCCGGCTTATCCTCTTTGCTTCCCAGGTTATTGACATATGCTATAAATAGAGTATAATGAAACCATAAATAGCATATGTCATTAACCGGAGAGGAGGGTTGAAAAATGCCAGGAAAAGATGGAACAGGTCCTATGGGTAGAGGTAGAGGCGGCGGTTTGGGCAGGCAGTCTCAAGGAGGAATGGGCAGAGGCAAAATGGGAGGCCCCCAAAGTGCTGGCCCGGAAGATTTTTGTGAATGCCTGAGTTGTAAAACACGAGTCAAACATCAGCGAGGAGTGCCTTGCAGTACTATGGCTTGCCCACAATGTGGCTCCACCATGGTCAGAGTATAAAGCATACAAGAGTCGAAGAAATGATGGGATTTATGAATCTAGAAGAGGTAAACCGCGCTAAGTAACAGCACAAAATACGGCAAAAAAGAAAAGAACCATACGAAAAAAACACTGCAAAGCGCCTTGTTGTAATCAGCAAGCATTGATACAACCTAAAGTTATAAGTGGAGGGGAATTTTCCCCTTTGCTTATTCTGATTAAATGAGGGAAGTGAAATATGCCAAGACCTAGAAAATTGAGAAGAGTTTGTAGTTTGCCAGAGATAAACCTGTATGGGCCACTAAACCGTTCAGCTATAGATAAGGACATAAATAGCAACATCATTATCATGACAGTAGAAGAATATGAAACCATCCGCCTCATAGACCTTGAAGGTTTGATGCAGGAAGATTGTGCCCAGAGAATGTGTATCGCCCGTACAACTGCACAAAAAATCTATAATAATGCACGCAAAAAATTGGCGGAGGCATTGATTGGTAGCCATATCCTTAAAATCGAAGGTGGAGATTACAAGCTTTATGATGAGGGTGAGCAAGGATATGGCTGTAGAGGGTGCCGGCGAAAAAGACGCGGTAAAAATATGCTCGCTGGGGAGGATATAGTCCGGTAAAAAGATGAAAGGATAAGAGTATGTTAATTAAAACATTGGTAGAAAATACCTCTGTTTCCGATGCATATAGAAGCGAACACGGGCTTAGTATATATATCGAAACCAAGAAACACAAGCTTCTGTTTGACCTGGGAGCAAGTGGTTTGTTTGCAGAAAATGCCGAAAAAATAGGCATTGATCTTGCAGCAGTGGATACGGTTGTCATTTCTCATGGACATTATGACCATGGTGGTGGTCTCAAGACATTTTTAAACATAAATAAGCGGGCTAGAATATACCTGCAGCAGAGCGCCTTTGAAAAACATTATGCCAACAAACCAGACGGTAAAAAAACCGATATTGGTCTGGATCACGGGTTAATATCAGATCAGCGCCTTATCTTTGTTGACCATGATTTGATTATAGATGAGGAGCTTGAAATATTTTCCCGGGTGGAAACCTTTAAACTAAACCCATCCGGCAATCTAAACCTTTTAATGGGGCAAGGCTCATCAATCATGCGGGACGATTTTAGCCATGAACAAAACCTGATAATCCATGAAAATGGTAAAACACTTCTTCTAACCGGTTGTGCCCATAAGGGTATAGTGAACATCATGGCACATTTTAAAGCCCAAAAACAAGATGAACCCGATTATGTTATTGGAGGATTTCATCTATATAATCGTTCAAGAGATAATTACGAGGATGTGTTAATACTCCGGCAAATCGCTGAATACTTGAAAAACACTGGATCTACATATTTCACCTGCCATTGTACCGGGATTGACGCTTATTATATTTTGAAAGACCTGCTGGGTGAGCAAATCAACTACATGGCAACCGGAAGTGAATTGATCATATAAAAAGCTGTTTATTAAGATCATGAACTTGCCTGTAGAAAGGAGGAATGAATATGAAAATTGCAGTTGCTTGTGAAAATGATATGATTACAGATCACTTCGGACACTGTGAGTACTTCCATATTTTTGAAATAGAAAACCGTATCATTATGAAAAGCCAATCCATTCCCAACCCCGGGCATAAGCCGGGTTTTTTGCCTAAATTCTTAAATGATTTGGGAGTTACCGTCGTTATATCCGGAGGCATGGGCAGCGGTGCAATGGATATATTTTACGAGAACGGTATCGAAGTAATAGTTGGCGCAAAAGGTCCGGTAAGAGCCGCTGCCGAACAATATTTGCAGGGCAAGCTTAAATCTATTGGCTCCATCTGCCAGGAAGACTAGCGGCATAATAAATGTGACCTTTGAAAATAGTATTTCAAGATAGATTGAGAAAAATTATCCGTCATTTACTGCGGTCATGATTAAAATAAACGGCTATGAAATGGGTGAAAATAAACATGGAGAAGAAGGTTGCTGAGATTGTTAAATTACTAAAAGCCAAGGGATATAATATTACTCATTCCAGAAACATCATGATCCGATTATTTGTAGAAACAGAGAAGCATCTGAAACCGGAAGAAGTCTATGATCTGGCTAAGGATCAAGGAATTAGCCTTCCCACTGTATATCGAAATATTGATGTTCTGAAGAAAACTGGGGTTATTAAAGAAATAACAATTAATAATGATAGGTTCTATGAACTGCATATCTACAGTCAAAAGAAACTGCACATCCATTTTCGTTGTAATCGCTGTGGAAATATAAGAGACTACAATAACCGTAATATTTTCAAAAAAATGATCCAGCAAAAAGATTACATAGAAGAAACATTCGGGGATCATGTTGAAGATATTTCGATCGTAATGCGTGGCATCTGCAGGGATTGCCATGAAACAGGTTAGTCCCACCAAATGCCGCTTCTGTTTTTTAAGCCTATCCAAAACGCAGTTTAGGCCTTGAAGATCGTATCAATTTGCTTTGGGTTTTTTTAAAAAAAATACCCCCTGTGAGTTTATGGAAAGTAACTTCCTCCAAAAAACTTCATTGCTGCAAACAACCAATTCTTTTTTCCTTTATATAATGCGATTATATTTTTAAGGCGTATGATGATTGAAGTTGGCAATGCTTTTTCACCATGCGATTTGGTGAAGTCAAGGCCTGACCCCGTTTGGTGAAGAGGACCGGACTTATTATTTCATTTCACCCTGGTCGCAACGGTTACCCCAGCTATCCAGGAGATGGTTTTTTCTATAAATGCCCATGATTTCACATTGGTTGGCGCACTTGGCGCACTCGAAGTGGCGGGTGTTGAAATCGATCCCGGCGATGGCAAAACTGAAGGGTTCTTCCCGGCCGCTCTTGCGGGCCAGGATGGCCACCCCCAGAGCGCCGGTCAGGTGGCCGTCGTCATCGACCGTCACCGGGTGCCCGGTGATCTCCTGGAAGGCCTGGACCACCCCTTCATTTTTGCTGACCCCACCCTGAAAGACGATGGGAGGGATGATCTTTTTCCCCTTGCCCACGTTGTTGAGGTAATTGTTGACCACCGAATGGCACAGCCCGGCGATGATGTCCTCTTTTTTATGGCCGGACTGGGCCTTGTGCACCATGTCCGATTCGGCAAAAACGGTGCAGCGGGCAGCTATGCGGGTGGGTTTCTGGGAGCGCAGGGCGATGCGGCCGAAATCTTCCACCCTGACCCCCAGGCGCTGGGCCTGGCTGGATAAGAAGGCGCCGGTTCCGGCCGCGCACAGGGTGTTCATGGCATAATCCACCACGATGCCGCCTTCCAGCAGGATCATCTTGGAATCCTGCCCCCCGATCTCGAATATGGTCCGCGCCAGGGGATGCCGGGACAGGGTACCGATGGCATGGGCGGTTATCTCATTCTTGACGATCACCGCCCCGGTCATGGCGCCTACAAGTTTGCGTGCACTGCCGGTGGTGCCCACCGCCATAACCTCACAGACCAACCCCTCCATCTGGCGCTTGAGTTCGAGCAGTAAGGTCTTAACCTGGCCGATGGGATCTCCCTCGGTCGGGATATAGGTTTTAGCCATCACCGTGTTATTGCTGTCAACGACCACCGCCTTGGTAGAAACAGAACCGATATCGATGCCCAGATATGTCTTAACCATGTTGCGCCTCTTTCCTCATCATGATCATGTCGTAGAAGGCCTCCAGTCGGGTCTTGATGCCGGTGTCACTGGTCTGGGTATCAAAACTGAAGAAAAGGATGGGGATCTTGTAGTCAGTGCAGATGTTCTGCAGCACCGGCATGGCGTCCATCTCCGGGGTGCAGCCGAATGATTTCACGTGGATGATGCCGTCATAGCCTTTGCGGGCGAATTCCAGCGCCTTGCTGATGGTCCACATGCTGGTGGCACCCATATGGTAGCGGGCGTAGTATTTGATGCGCTTCTTGATCTCCCGGTCCCGGGGCCCCATCATTGAATTGGTAGCATTCATCCAGCGGTCGACCACGATGCCCATGGCGGCCAGTTCTTTTTCGATAAAATGGTTGCTGAAGGGTTCCATGATGGTATAGTATTCACCCACCACCCCCACCCAGAGCGGGTACCGGGGGACCTTCAATTCCACCTCTTTCAAGCGGCGGGAATAATGGCTGTAGACATGACGCAGGTCCCGCTTGTTTTCCACCGTGCGAAGTGCGTTCAGAAAATCGCGGTGTTCCGCTTCAAGTGAACCCGGCTCCGTTTCAAAGCCGATGTTTTTACGCATATAATCCTCCAGGCCGTCCATATACTTGATCATCTTCATGAAAACCGGGAGGATGGAACTGATCTTTTTCAAAGACAGCTGGGGGTTTATCTCCCTGAAGTGCCAGTACAGGTTGTGGGGGCGGGACAGCTGCACCCGGGGGATATTGATGAAGCGCACCTCATAACCTAGGTCCTTCAGGATCTGTTCATGCAGCTCGCCATAATAACCGAGCCGGCATACCCCACCCACCTGCACGATGGTATTGGCCCCGGCGGCGATGGTTTCGATGAAGTTGCCCAGGTTGTACTTGAAGGGGGCGCACACAAAATCGGGACTGTGCAGGCTGCCCAGTTCCAGGGTTTTTTTGGTGATGGGGGGCGGGGTGA
>PWPP01000078.1 GCA_003558625.1 Syntrophomonas sp. | reverse complement strand
CGGAAAATTTGTT
The DNA here is from genome assembly GCA_003558625.1 of Syntrophomonas sp. Classification (GTDB taxonomy): domain Bacteria; phylum Bacillota; class Syntrophomonadia; order Syntrophomonadales; family Syntrophomonadaceae; genus PWPP01. Next base: position 5,157 of record PWPP01000078.1, on the reverse strand, counting down.
GCAGCCATTACCATGGGATATCCGGCGGTTACCCCCAAAGCCCCCAAAAGAAAACCGGACCGTTTTATCGTGGTGTAGGCCCTGACAGCCCTGGTGCGTCCAAGACCGCCATAAAGAAATGCAGAGATGGAAAAACCCGTTAAAACATGGGAAATAGCACCCCGGCTGAAAAAAATTGGCACATCTACCCGGCACGGTTCTCCGGTGCCGGGTTTTCGGCAAACATGGATCTGAGGCTTTAAGTCCACTTTTTTTTCTGCATATACCCCCTTATCAACTGTGTTCCTGAATAAACTCCGTAATAGAAGCACTGACCTCATCCGGTTTTTCCAACATGGTAAAATGGCCGGCCCCTTCCACGATTTTCAGACTGGAGACCAGCAGGTTATTATTGAGAAACTCGGAATATTTCACCGGGGTCAGCTTATCTTCCCGGCCTACGATCAGGTGAACCGGCGGCTCAATCCGGTAGAGGATTTCGGAAACATCAAACTGGTTGCAGGTATTGAGATCATTAAACAAAACCGTGGCATGATTGCTGATAAACTGCTCCACTTCTTTTTCCACGATTTCGGAGGGAGTCTCTTTGGCAAAGGCCACCCGGATAAAGTCTGGATTTTTATCACCCCGGCTCATTGCCTCCAGCACTTCCGGCATGACCTTCATTCTGGCTCCACTACCCATAAGAATCAAACCGTCAAAAAAGGCATCAAAATTCAGGGCACAGGTAAGGACAATGGCAGCCCCCATAGAATGGCCGGCCAAAAACATAGGGCGGGGCAGATCCATTTTCTCGGCAAACTTTTGCACCAAACGGGAAGAATGGTCGATATTGCGGGTAGGGGGGCCGGGAGATTGGCCATGGCCGGGCAGGTCCAAAGCGATCATATGGTATTGGTTTTCCAGCTGGGACATGAGAGGCTTCCAGACATTGAGGGATCCGCCACTACCGTGGATAAACAGGATGCTGGCCTGGGGGGAGGGAGGGATGGTCTCTTCATAATACACGTTCCAATTGGCAACATGGAGGTTAGACATGGGGTCAGCTCCTTTCGCGACGACCTATAAGATTTTTCCATATATAACACATTATATATAAAATGAAAGGGCACTACAACCAGGGGGAGGGAGAGAAGAAGAGAATTTATGCCCTGATTGCATTTTTCGGGCGGGAATATAAAAATCCCCTTGTCAAAAAACCCGTAGTTATATTAAGATAGACAAAACGAAAACTACATACAGTCTCCGAGTTCATATTGCTACCGCTTCCAAGCCAGGGAATATGAACCGATAGGGTAAGATGGGAAACGATCTTGCCTCCCATTGTGGAAAGGAGAGAATGCCTATGAAGGTGTAAGGGTCTTCTTATTGTTTGCGCTGTGGAAGATCTTTTTTCATGGCCGGGAATACGGAAGAAAAACCAGGCAGGCATGTAAATTGCCTATTGTTTTCTATTAGAAATGATATTTTAAGAAAGAAGGGATCAAATGAAAAAGAATAGATTTATCTGGTTAGTTGCATTGGTCATGTCCCTGTTCCTTTTAACGGCCTGCGGGCAGGCCGCAGATCAAGATGAGCAAAACACCCTGCTCAAACTGGCGACCACCACCAGCACCGAAGACTCGGGTCTGTTAGATGTTCTGCTCCCCGAATTCACCGCGGATACGGGTTTTGAAGTGGATGTTATTGCCGTAGGTACCGGACAGGCTATCGTTCTGGGAGAAAACGGAGATGTCGACGTGATTCTGGTGCATGCCCGGGCTGCAGAAGATGCCTTTGTGGCTGGCGGCCATGGTGTAGACCGCAAAGATGTGATGTACAATGATTTCTTAATCATTGGCCCCGCAAATGATCCCGCAGGCATAAAAGGGGAGACCAATGTGATAACAGCCCTGCAAAAAATCGCCCAAACCGAGTCGGTGTTTGTTTCCCGGGGGGATAATAGCGGAACCCATATCATGGAGCAAAATTTGTGGAATGAAGTCGGCATAGAACCCCAGGGAGAATGGTACCGGGAAGTAGGTCAGGGCATGGGGGAAACCTTCAGAATGGCCGATGAAATGGTAGCGTATACCCTTATTGACCGGGCTACCTATTTATTTAACCGGGATAATTACACCTTAGAGCCGGCCGCGGAAGGAGACGAGCGGCTTTTTAATCCCTATGGAGTGATTGCGGTGAATCCGGACAAATATGACCATGTGAACTACGATGGAGCTGTGGCCTTTATTGAGTGGCTGGTGTATGATAAAGCCCAGAAAATGATTGAAGTGTATGGAGTAGACGAACTGGGACAAGCCCTGTTTGTTCCTAATGCTGAATAAAGCCCCGGAGAAATAAAATGTGTAGACACAATAAAGGAAATTAACGATGGATGTAATTTGGCAAGGGGTAAAGGAAGGATTTTTCTTAATATTATCCTTAGACCAGGAGCTGGTGTCAATCACCGTGCTTTCGCTGCAAGTTTCCCTCACGGCCTTGTTTATTGCTGCCTTCCTGGGAATCCCGGTGGGGGCAGCCTTGGCCCTGAAAAAAATCCCCGGCAAAAAAATGATTTTAAATATTATTTATACCTTTATGGGTTTACCCCCGGTCCTGGCCGGGCTGCTGGTTTACCTGTTTTTAAGCAGTCGGGGACCCCTGGGGGAATATCAACTGCTTTTTACCCCTACCGCAATGATTATTGCCCAGTTTTTACTGGCCCTACCCATCGTGGCCGGATTAAGTGCCCGGGCGGTGATGACCCAGCGCCAGGAGGTCTATGATACGGCAGTGACTCTGGGAGCCACCCGCCGCCAGGCGGTGTGGGCCATTATTCGCGAATCCCGCCTGGGAATCATAGCGGCAATTACTACGGCTTTGGGCAGGGTCATGGCAGAAGTGGGGGCAGTGATGATGGTAGGGGGGAATATCAAGGGCAAGACCCGGGTTATGACCACGTCTATCGTGCTGGAAACCAGAATGGGCAATGACAGCACCGCTATTGCCATAGGCATTATTTTGCTCTCGATTTCCTTTTTGATTACCTTTTTCATCATAGCGTTAGAAAAGAGGTCCTTTAAAGATGACAGCAGCATTCACATTGTCTGATGTAAATAAAGTTTATGGTTCAAGAGAAGTATTAAACGTGAGGCATCTGGAAGTGCATCATAACTATTGCTATACCATTCTGGGCCCAAATGGATCCGGTAAAACCACTCTTCTGCGCATCATGGGCCTGCTGTTAGTGAATGATGGGGGCAAGATTAATGTTCTGGGAGAGAAAATAACCTGGGAAAAAAGTCAGCTGCTAAGATTAAGAAGGCAAATGGCCATGGTTACCCAGAGTTCCTATATGTTTTTAGGAAGCGTATATTATAATCTGGCCTATGGTTTAAAGGTGCGGGGAAATTCAGGTACGTGTATTAACCAAAAAGTTGATGAAGTCCTGGAAATAGTTGGCATGTCAGAATTTAAGCAGGCCGATGCCCACAGTCTTTCGGGAGGGGAACGTCAAAAAATAGCGATAGCCCGGGCTTTAACCGTCAAACCCCGGGTATTATTTTTAGATGAACCGACGACCAACATAGATAATAAAAGCATTATAGAAATTGAAAAACACATAAAAGAAATAAATACAACCTTTAAGACCACCATCATTATGGTAACGCATAATTTATTTCAGGCCCGGCGCCTGTCAGATAAGCTTATAATGATGTGGGATGGAAAAATTATTGAAGAGGGTGGCCCCGCTTTGTTTGAAGAGGCCCGTGATGCAAGAACCAGAGCGTTTTTGAGTGGCCAGTTGGTACCTACTATGATATAATCAGTTGCAATAGCAGGATCGATATTTTAATGGAGACAGGGATCATTATGGCCATATAGTACCCCCCGGTGAGACGCGATAAGCTGGGATGCGGACCAGCACATTTTATGTGCTGGTTTTTTATTTTGAACAGAGCCGGCCGGGAAAAGGAGAGCAGTCATGATCATAGAAGAACTAAAAGATGCCGCCTGCCTGAGACGGATTTACCGGCAGGTGGCGGGAGCAGAGCAGGAACCTTACTTCCTATTGGACAGCAGTTTGTTTGACCCCTGTCTGGGCCGGTATTCGATCCTGGGGATGGGCCCCCGGGCTCTGCTCCGCAGCCGGGGAACCACCATAGAATACCGGGAAGGGGATGGTCCCTGGCAGGCCTGGCAGGGAGACCCCCTCACCGCCCTGGAAACAGTGGATAAAATGCAGGTTGCCCCCGGCATCCCTTCCCCTTCCCCCCTCCCTTTCTGCGGAGGCTGGGTCGGTTACCTGGGTTATGACTTGAAGGAGCAGATAGAAAACATTCCCGGCGGTTCCGGTGCCGGGGAGGATCCCGGGGTTTATGACCAGTACTGGGGATTTTATGATACCGGTCTCATCCGGGACCAGATGCAGGGCGCAACCTATTTATTTACTCCCGATACCGCGGGCAAAAAAAAAATGAAAACCCTTGTGGCTGCTGCCGGCAAAAAAGACCCCGGGTCTCGGCCCTTATGCCGGGTGGGGACCTTTCAGGCCAGCGTAACCCGGGAGGCATACATAGAGGCGGTTAAAGAGGCCAAAGAATATATCCGCCGGGGAGTGATTTACCAGGTGAACCTGAGCCAGCGCTTCACCGCAGCTGTGACCGGGAGCAGCTTTGGCTTTTATGAAATCCTAGCCGCCATCAGCCCGGCCTGTTTCGGAGCCTTTCTCCATTTCGATGAATATGATATTTTATCCATATCCCCGGAACGTTTTATCCGCATCCGGGACCAGGAAATTGAAACCCGTCCCATTAAAGGGACCCGGCCCCGGGGGAGCAGCCCGGAAGAAGACCGGCGGCTGGCCCGGGAGCTTGTAGACAGCGAAAAAGAGCGGGCCGAGCTTCTCATGATCGTGGACCTGGAGCGCAACGACCTGGGTAAAATCTGCCGCACCGGTTCGGTGCAGGTAGAGGACTTGTTCCGTCTTACCCCCTATGCCACCCTGTTTCACCTGGATGCTACGGTGCGGGGAACCATGGCCCCGGGCAAGACCCGGGGGGAAATACTGCGGGCCACCTTCCCCGGGGGCTCTATCACCGGAGCCCCAAAAATAAAAGCCATGGAAATCATTGCTGCCCTGGAGCCGGTAAAACGGGGGATCTACACCGGCAGTAT
>PWPP01000032.1 GCA_003558625.1 Syntrophomonas sp. | reverse complement strand
CAATGCTTCCACCCGCTTTACCGATGGCAATGTATTTGGGTTAGGGGCAGAAATGGGCATCAGCACCCAGAAAATCCATGCCCGTGGACCTATGGGTATCAAAGAGCTTACCACCACCAAGTTTATCATCTATGGGGAGGGGCAGATCCGGTAGCGCTCCGCTGGGCCCCCATAAAATGAATGAGGGTTGCAGACCGGACCCACCGCTGCTACGGTGGATCAACCATAACAGGGCTTGATCCTTTAAGCGGATTATGAGGATGCCATGGTATCATACCATGGCATTATTCTATGATTTCAAAATGATACGAAGCCAGTTTGGCCTGGTCTTCGGCACTGAGGGTATATTGGCGGTCCAATAATTTGCGCGGTGCAGCCGGGGAGCATAATTCTGTGGATAAGTAGCGCAGTCCGTTATCATTGATGACGGTAACAATTCGTTTAGCCTGGGGATATTTACGGGCTACTTTCAGCGCGGCAGCGACATTACAGCCGGAGGATAAGCCACAGAAGATGCCTTCCTGTGCGGCTAGCTGGCGGGAGGTTTCAATGGCCTGATTGGAGTCAGTCAAAACAATACCGTCAATATAGTCCAACTCTAAGATGACAGGGATTAAACCATCGGCGATGCCCTGTATTTTATGGGGGGCGATTTTATGCCGGGATATGATGGGGGATTCTGAGGGTTCCGATATATAAACTTTCAAATCCGGGTTCTTTTCCTTTAAATATTTTGCGGTTCCGGTAACGGTGCCACCGGTGCCCTGGCACATGATCAGCACATCTATTTCTCCGTTGCATTGTTCCCAGATCTCGGGCCCTGTGTGTTGGTAATGGGCATCAACATTTTCGGGGCGATAGAATTGTCCCACTTCAAAGATTTGTCCCCGGTAGGTGTTTTTGATTTTTTCTACTTCCTCTAACACCAAATCAACATCGGTCTCAGCGCCGGGGGTGAGTATTAATTCTGCTCCATAGGCTTCTATGCATTTTTTTCTTTCTTCACTCATGCCCTCGGGCATAACGATTATTACCCGGTAGCCTTTCACGGCTCCTACCCTAGCCGTGGCAATGCCGGTGTTCCCGGTGGTTCCCTCTACTAGAATCATGCCGGGCTTTAACTCCCCCCGAGCTTCGGCCACGGCCACAATTTGATGCACAATTCTGTCTTTCAGGCTGCCGCTTGGGTTATAGTATTCTATTTTTACACATATTTCAGGATTTAAGCCGGCGCTAATTTTTTGTAACCGGACCATGGGTGTAAAGCCGATGGTTTCCAAAACCGTGTCTAGTATCTTGCTGTTTTTGCTCCAGTTCATGTTTTCCTCCTTAGCAACATGGTAAAAGCGAATGCTTTGCAAACCCTATTTCTTATAAAGGCCATTCGCTTTGTAGGTCAATTTTCCTCTTTAGTATATATTTCTCCTGCTGGGGAAACTTCTCAATAAATTCTGGCAGCTGTTTCGTTTCTTCCTGAAAAAGAGAGCAAAGCTCCCGGTAAAAAGAATCCCGGTGTTCCGGCTTTCTCAGACTCAAATTTTTTTGTTTCAGGCCATCAGAAATCCTGTTATTTACAGCGAGCTCGTAGGCTTCTAACGCCTCAAAAAATTTTTTCCAGGGAGCCAGGGCTGCTTCCGTCCACCAGGAAATTCCCGGGCATACAAAGTGCCGGCAGATGGATTCACGGAGGTGCTGGGGCAGCTTACAGCCCGCATCCAGGGTATGAAACTTACAGCGATAGCCGGTATCGTCAGGATCGTTGTTTAAGGTAACCGAATAATCCAGTACGGTAATATCATTAAAAGAAAAGATGTCATCAATTACCTGGCGGTTTTCTTGCAGGATATAGGCTAGATCTGTGGGGTAGAATACCGGTGAATATAATCCACAGCAGCCTTTCTGGTCCTGGCGGGGACAATTCAGGCAAAGGTCGGCTTCAATATAACTTCTTAAGCCCCGGTTATGAAAGACCAGCTCTATTACTATTTCCTTCATACGTTTGACCTATCCTTCCGATTTTTGGGTTCATAAATACACTTCTCTTCATTATAATTATCCTTGGGTCCAGAGTAAACAATGCCCGGGAAAATTATCAGCCGGGAAGGGATGATGGGCAGATCTTCGCGGATTGATGGTAAGAAAACCGGGGACGTCTTGCCCCCGGAAGGTAGAAGAGTGGTTGCAAGGGATCGCAGGGGTAGGGATTTGCATTTTTTTACCACAATGGTTATAGTATTGGTATTGATTAATGAGATAAAGGTGTAAAACGTGGAAAAAACAAGATCTATCGGCATTATGGGGGGGACGTTTGATCCCGTTCACTATGGTCATTTAATCGTGGCAGAACAATGTCGGGAAGAATATGGCCTGGAAAAAGTGATTTTAATACCGGCCTTTCTGCCGCCGCACAAAGTGGATAGCCGGATTCTAGAAAGCCGGCACCGTTATGAAATGACCTGTCTGGCAACAAAGGATAATAGGTTTTTGCAGGTTTCCGACCTGGAAATGAAAAGAAAGGGTTATTCCTACTCCATTGATACCATAGAATATTATTTAAACCGCTATCCGGGAATGGATCTTCATTTCATTTTGGGGCTGGATGCTTTTCTGCTGATCGAAACCTGGAAAGATTTTAAGCGGGCGCTGCAACTTTGCACCTTTATCATAGTAAACCGGCCGGGATATTCTTTTAACCAGGAAAAACTGAAAGAGCATTTTAATGTCCGGGTGCTATTTTCAAACATTAAATGGTTTGATATTCCGGGGATCGATATCTCATCTTCTTACATCAGGAAAAGAGCAGGACAGAAAAAAACCATTAAATACCTGCTTCCGCCAGCGGTGGAAGATTATATAAGCAGCTACAAGCTTTATCAGGAAGTGGGGATGGCAAGTGATTAAGACTGAGAAAGCCTTAGGCATCCTGCAAAAGCGGCTTTCTTCCCGGCGTTATATTCATTCTCTGGCTGTGGCCGAAATCGCGAGGGAACTGGCAGAAATGAACCGGATTGATGCCGGAAAGGCCTATATGGCTGGATTACTGCATGATTATGCCCGGGGATTAAGCGGATCTGATTTATTGAAAATAGCGTCAGACAACAATCTGATGCTGGAGGAAGTGGAAAGGCTGGCACCGGATTTATTGCATGCCAAAATAGGGGCTTTTTTGCTGGAAAAGGAACTGGGGTTGGAAGATGCGGAAATGCTTCAGGCTGTTGCCTTTCATACATTGGGTCATGAAAAGATGACAGAGCTGGACAAGGTCATCTACATTGCGGACATGATAGAGCCGGGAAGGGACTACCCGGGGATTGAGCGTTTAAAATGCCTGGCTTTTCGCAGTCTGGATGAAGGGGTCTTATTTGGTTTGGATATCACTATCAGACATTGCATAGAGCGCAGGCGACTGATCCACCCTCAAAGCATTAGAGCAAGGAATGCATTTCTTCTGCAAACAGGATATTCTTGTTGATGTAATTGCCAAGCATAGGATGAATAGTGCCGGGCCAAAGAATCCGGGGGCAACTTCGGGTTGATCCCCAACACGCTTTTGTGACGGTTATGGACAAAAAAGCCAACTATTCGTTATAATTTAAAAGAACAGCCAGGTTTTTAGGCTGTAATACTGATAGGTTAGGATAAAAAAAGTGGAAGATGCCGTTCTTCGCATTTTTACTCCAGCATTTCACGGAGAATACGACAATAAGGAGGTTTTCTATTGGCACAAGATCCAATAGTAGAATTGATATCAAACACGATTTTAGAAGAAAAAGCAGAGGATCTGACGGTTTTGGATGTAGCCAAAATTACCATTCTGGCAGACTATTTTATTATTGCCAGCGGAAAAAGCACCCTTCACGTTAGAAGTATGGCCGAGCAGGTTGAGAAGGTTTTAAAGGAAAAAGGTCTGGAGCCCTTGCGCAAAGAAGGCCAGCAGGAAGGAAAATGGGTCATATTGGATTACAATTCAGTTATTCTGCACCTGTTTCGCCAGGAAGAAAGAGAGTATTATAAACTGGAAGATTTGTGGGGTGATGCCCGGAAGCTTACCGGTGTAAGAAGCGGCATATAATAGATTAAAAAACCGCGGGATTATGCCCGTGGTTTTTTTGACCGGTTTTCAGACTCCATTTTTAACAGAGCCTGTTTTCTTTCGGTGCCCAGGTAACTGCTAAAACCCCCCGGGCCGTTTTGGGCTACTACCCGGTGGCAGGGTATGATTAAGGGGATCGGGTTTTGGGACATGACGCGGCCTACGGCCCGGGCTCCCCGCTTTACGCCTAGAGAGGCTGCTATTTCACCATAGGTCATGGTATGACCGTAGGGGATTTTTTGCACCAGGGCAAGGACCTTCCTGCTAAAAGGAGATAACCGATCTAAATTCAGTGTTATTCCTCCCCAGTGCAAAATGATGTGCCCGGCAAAATAGGAACGAATTTCATGGATGACGGGAAGTACCGTTTCTTTGGGGCCGATGATCTTTTGAGCGCTCGTTCCGGGGTGTAAATAACGGGTGGCAAAGGTATGTACATCTCCGGGGACGGGAAGTACTACCCGGTAAAGCTCCAGCTTTTGCGGGTCCCATTGTAAAGCGGACCAGCCCCAGGCGGTAAAGAAGAGAATCCACTCCCGTTGCACCATTTTTTTAGACCTCAGCCGACAACGATGTTTAGCAGTTTTCCCGGAACATAGACCACTTTTTTTATGGTTTTGTTCTCGATTAAACCTGTAATTTTTGAGCTTCTAAAGGCCAATTCCTTTACTTCTTCTTCAGAGGATGCAGCCGGCATATAAATACGGTCCCTGACTTTTCCGCTGATTTGGATGACAATTTCTATTTCATCCTGAACCAAAATGGAAGCATCATACCGGGGCCAGATCAGGTTGTGAATACTACCCTCGTGGCCGCTCAGGTGCCATAATTCTTCACAAAAGTGAGGAGCAAAGGGACTTAGGAGCATGAGCAAATTTTCCACGGCTTCTTTTACTACGTCCGGGTTTTGGCTCTCATGTCCTTTATATTGATTGATGGCATTAGTTAATTCCATTATGGCGCTGATGGCTGTATTGAAATTGAAGCGTTCTTCTATATCGGCACTGACCTTCTTAATGGTGGCATGGGTTTTAAATCTCAAGTCCCGGGCCGGAGGATCTAAAGCATCAAAGCCTGGTTTCGCGGTCGCTGTATGTTCTTCCAGAAGCACCAGATAATCCGTGATTAATCGCCAGACCCGGTTCAGGAAACGGAAGCT
>PWPP01000080.1 GCA_003558625.1 Syntrophomonas sp. | reverse complement strand
GGGTCTGTCGCCCTTTTTCATCATCCTGCTGCTGGTTTTTGTTTCTTCTGCTCTTTCCAATGCCATCAACAACGCTGCCGCCGCCGTATTCATGGCCCCCCTGGCCTTAGGGCTGGCAGCAGCCAACCAGGTAGAAACGGCAGCAGCCCTGATGGCAGTGGCAGCGGGAGCCAATTTAACCCTGCTGCTTCCCACCCACCAGGGAGTGCTTATGGTGATGAGCCAGGCTCCCTTTCCCCGCAGTTCTTTTATGCGGTGGGGTGGGATCTTAACCCTTTTCTGCGGTTTGGCGGCAGCCGTTGCCATTGCCCTGATATGGCAATAGCAGGGCATGATTAGACGGCCACAGTGCCGGCTTTAACCCCGGCGGGGATCAGAGCGGATTTTACCAGGCTTAAACCGGAACCACCGCCAGAAAAGAGAAGGATACTATCTCTGCCCCACGGGGTATGGGAAAACCGATTGAAATAAGGGACGCCGCCAGCTTTCGTGCCACCGGATTGAATATCTGCCGGTTGTTAGTTTCCAAAGGATAAAACAACAAGCTGGCCTAAACCATAGAGCATGTGTATAATCAAGCTAAGAAAAAAACGGTCACACCCGTTTTACGACAAGTTCTATCTCTATATTGATAAGGAAGAGGGGGAGGGTCCGATGGGATTTATGGATAAAATATGGGGACAGAAAGTGGAACCCGGATCTTTGGGTCTGGCTTTGGGAGGGGGAGCGGTGCTGGGCGCTGCCCATGTAGGGGTGCTGAAAGCACTGCAGGAATTAGAGCTTAAAATCGATTATGTAGCCGGAACCAGTGTAGGAGCGATTATCGGGTCATTTTTTGCTTTTGGTAAAGACTGGAAGGAGATCAAGGAGATCATTATGGAGTTAAACTGGCTGGAAGTTTCCGGGTTATCTTTGTCTCAATACGGCTTGCTGTCGGGAGAAAAACTGGGCCAAAGGATCGAGCAGGAACTGGGGGACGTCACAATGGAGCAGGCCAAAATTCACCTGGCGGTGGTGGCCACGGACATTGCCACCGGGGAAAAAGTGGTTTTAGAATCGGGCAAGGTGGCCACGGCGGTCAGGGCCAGTGCCTGTATACCCGGGGCCTTTATTCCGGTGGAAATAGACGGAAGAATGCTGGTAGATGGCGGGATTGTGGAAAATGTTCCGGTCTCTACGGTACGGGATCTGGGGGCAAAGCAGGTGATTGCCGTCAATCTGCAAAGCAAACGGGGAAAACCGGACAATATTATTGAACTTTTGGTGAATGCCTTTCAGTTCTCCATTAACCATGCGACCAAACTGCAGATGCAGGAAGCGGAATTTCTTTTGGATTTGGAACTGTCCCATTTTAACCGTTTTGATCCCAAGCAGATCCCGGACTTAATCGAAGCAGGTTACCGGCAGGCCATAAAGGATTTGAGCAGGATCGAAGAGCGCGGTTCTGGAAAATAAGTGGCGTTTGAGTTTTTAACAGATAAAAAACCCGGCAAAAAGGTTTTGCCGGGTTTTTTTAGGGCTAAAGGGGCGGGAGCTGCTTGATTGAAGCAACATACCCTTTTTGGTTCCTGTGTATACATACCGGGTTAAAAATCATGGGATCCTGAAAACAGATTGGATTACAGGATTTCCTTATTCTGCCGGTGGCAGCAGCACGGCATCGATGACATGGATTACCCCATTGGAGCAGATGATATCTGCGGTAATCACTTTGGCATCATTAATCATGACTTCATCATCTACTACGGCAATGGCAACTTCCTGTCCCTCCAGGGTTTCGGCCGAGGTCATTTCTACCACATCTTCAGCCAGAACGGAACCGACCACTACATGATACAACAGGATAGACTGCAGTTGTTCCTGGTTTTCCGGGAGCAGCAGTGCTTCAACGGTGCCTTCCGGTAATTGGGCAAAAGCCTCATCGGTAGGGGCAAAAACGGTAAAAGGACCATCCGCTTTCAGGGCATCAACCAGCTCAGCCGCTTCCAGGGCTGCGACCAGGGTGGTGAAGTTTCCGTCTGCTATAGCAGTATCCACGATATCTGGAGTGGGAGGTGGTGCAGGCGGCTGTTGTTGACATCCTACCAGGGACACTATGAAAACAAGAAGCAGTGCCAATATGAACCTTTTTTTCATAAATATATTTCCTCCTATTCGTACCCTTCATTTCTATAATAGAGAAGGGCTATGGTAATACAACAAGCATCCAAGAGGTGGCAACAGGCATTGGTATGTATGAATAGGATCTGTAATTATTCTGCCGGTGGCAGCAGCACGGCATCGATGACATGAATTACTCCGTTAGAGCAAATAATATCAGTAATAATTACCTGGGCATCATTGATAAAAACGTTACCATCTTCAATGGTAATGGCGAGATCCTGTCCTAAAAGAGTTTCAGCGGAGGTCAGCGCCACTACATCTTCAGCCAGGACGGAACCGGCCACTACGTGATAGGCCAAAATGGCCTGCAGGGCGTCCAGGTTTTCCGGCAGCAACAAATCTTCCACGGTGCCTTCCGGCAGTTGGGCGAAAGCTTCATCCGTGGGGGCAAAAACGGTATAAGGACCTGCAGCTTTTAAGGGCTCAACAAAATCAGCCGCTTGCAGGGCTGCGACCAGGGTGGTAAAGGAGCCGGCGGCAATGGCAGTATCAACGATATCGGCTAAAACTTCTTCTTCCTCTTCTACGATGGGCTCAGTGGTGACGGCACCACAGGCGGCAACCCAGGCATCTTTTCCGCCCACCATAACATAGGCATCATAACCCAGCATGTTGAGGATAGCTACGGCATAGGCAGCATTAACATCCAGAGTGCAATACACGGCGATCATTCTATCTGCCGGCACTTCAGCCAGGTTGTCAATCAAGGTGGGTAGCGGGATATTCCTGGAGCCGACGATATATTCATCTACAAGCGCGGCTGGCCTTACATCCAAAATGGCTACGGCATTGGGATTGGCATTATAGGCATTCAGCACTTCCTGAGCTTGCGTCAGGTACATACCCTTGGCTTGATAATTCTGCAGAAATTTCTTGTATGGCGAAACAATTTCTACGGTCCTGGTTTCTGCGATCCAGGAAACATCGGCGCCAAAGTTTTCGGTAATCACACGTATGGGCACCATAGTCCGGGCCTGATGAATAAAAGGATCCACATCAGAGGTGATGGCCTTGCCATCTATGTGTATTCTCAATCCTTGGGCGGCAACACCTGCAACTCCTATTAACAGCAGGGCAATCACTAGCAGGGCTAAATATTTGATCCGGTTTTTCTTCATTAAACAGCCTCCTTCAAATTGGTTTAATATTAAATCATGTCCAGGGTATGAAGTTAGCGTTTTCACCCCCTTATTACTGAAATGCGGTAACGGCTACCTGATCTGAAAAACGCAAGTATCTTCTCACCCCCCTTTATTTAAGAACGTCATGGATCTGGGATAAGGTTGCAGTTCTTGGGTTGGGAAAACGCACTTTGCCGGCGAAGAAACCACATCAGCAAAGGGTTTTTTCACCAAAAGCGCAATGCAATACTATATCAAATATAGCATAAAAACACATTTTTCTCAATATCCGGGACTCAAATACCGGCATGATTTCTCTTAAGAAGAGCACTACCAACGGCAGTGTTTGTCGCCCACTAAACTAGAGATTTGATGCTCCCCGTCATGGGGTTGGCTGGTTGTGGAATATCCTGCAGAAGTCTCCTTCTACTTGGTATCCGGTTAATTTGTACAATGGTATCGGGATGAAGGTCGCTGTCTTTTCTAAAGCAGCCTGGGTCATGCCATTGCCATAGGAAATAAGCAGGGAAGGACCCCATTTTACTATGGCAAAATCTTTAGCAGCCGCCAGGGAAGCCAACTTTTTCCTTAAGAATATTACCCCGGAATAGTTGTGCTGGAACAAAATATTTGATATGATTGTTCCTAGCCTGATCATGGATCAGATTAGTAGCCTTAAAAAGTTTTATTAGGAGAGGTGGCTGAGTACGGCTGAAGGCGCTCGATTGGAAATCGAGTAGAGGGGTAACACTCTCTCGAGGGTTCGAATCCCTCCCTCTCCGCCAGAGCAGATAAACAGGAGCTTGATCGATTAAGCTCCTGTTTTTATTTTGCATGTAAAATACATTTTTCCAACTTGTGCATGCGTTTATTTATGAACAGGTGCCAACATGCAGGCAGGATTAGTATGCAGCTATGCTGGTCTTTGATCCGGGACCTCTTCCGAGAGCAAGGCAAATTACTCCTTCACAGCCTCATAAACGGAAAGCCGTCTGGTTTATAGCAATGTTGTCCTATTTACGTGTGCAATAAACCAGGAGGGAGATTTATCCATGGACCCAGGCCAAAAAAGACAAAAAAAAGGCCCATTTAAAGGGCTCAATAATGTATGAGGGGTTAGTTAACTTTAATTTATACTATTATTCGACAAAAAGCAACAAAAAAATAAAAAATTTATAAATAATTTTTCAATCCGGAGGTCTCTTAGCGTTTCCCAGGGGGGCGGCATAAAACCCGGGAGGGGGACGGAGAGCCGGCAAGGCAGGCACCCCTGAAACAAGCGGGAATGTCTTCTCCCGTATGTTATGTTAAAATATTCCCAGGATAGTTGTTGACCCGGAACCGGGAGGGCTATTCTCCGGGTTGATTACAGAAACAGGAGCGTAAAACCGGTAGTTTGGTTTAAATATATAGAAAAAAGAGGGGGGCGGCGAGAGATGGTCGGGATGTTGTGATTGGCAAATAAAAAGGAGGGGAGTTTGAATGAAGCAGGTGATCATGTTTACCAATAACAGATGACCCTATTGTGGACGTGCGAAAGAGTTTCTTTCCCAGAACCGGATTCATTTTGTGGAAAAAAATATCGATGAAGATCCAAAGGCCCTGGAAGAGATGATCAGTCGGGATGTCAGGGGTTTGCCCTCTTTTCTGGTAGGTGATGATTTGGTGATAGGGCTGGATAAAGCCCGCATTATGGAATTGGTTGATCACCGGTTGTTGGAATGTACCCAGTGCGGGCAGAAAATGCGTGTTCCCATAAAAAAAGGCCAGGTAATTGTAACCTGTCCTAAGTGTAACACCCGGTTTGCTTTTGATCCTAAAGACAGCGGGGTTTATGTATGAAGGATCAGAAAAACAGGCGTCACGAAAGACTTGCCGGGGGGTATCCCGGAGCAAGGGGCTAGGGTCCCGAAGGATAAAAGCCGGTTATTACTCTGTAAACAGGCTTTAGGGCCGGTAAAAAGGCTTGCTATCCCCCGGGGGCAGGGGAGAGAATGACGCAGCTAAAAAGGGAGGAATGGTGCATGCGGTTCCGTTCCATGGCGGGTATCAGCCGCTTTTTAACGGTTATTAAACTATGCGTAGGGATCTTTTGGGCTTTTTATTCCCTGCGGCTGCAAAAGCTATGGCGCTCTTCCTTCTGGATTGAAAAAAGAAAAGAAGAACTGTATGTCACCCAGGCGCAATACTTCCGTTATACTGCGGTGGATCTTGGGGGCATGCTGGTTAAACTGGGCCAGTTTTTAAGTACCCGGGTGGATTTGCTGCCCCAGGCTTCTATCCGGGAACTGGCCAATCTCCAGGATGAGGTGCCGGCGGTTTCTTTTCCGGATATTAAGGCTATGATCGAATCGGAATTCGGGCAGCCCCTGGGGGAGGTCTTTTATCAGTTTGAGGAAGAGCCCCTGGCGGCAGCTTCCCTGGGGCAGGTACACCGGGCCCGGACCCGGGGAGGGGAAGAACTGGCGGTTAAGATTCTGCGTCCCGGGATCGAAAACCTGGTGGATATTGACCTGCGTGCTATCCGCCGGGTCGTTGATTTTCTCAAAGTAGTGACGGACTGGGAAAAAATGATGGACCTGGAGGCCATATACCGGGAATTCGCGGAAGTGCTGTGGCAGGAACTGGATTATATCCAGGAAGGTCAGCATGCGGAAGCCATTGCCCGCAACAGCCGGGATGACCCGGAACTGCTGGTGCCTTATATCAAATGGGAGTTAACCACCCAAAGGGTATTGGCCATGGAATACATGCAGGGCATCAAAATTACAGACCTGGAAGGATTGACCCGGGCCGGGATTGACCGCTCCCACACCGCCCGCAAGTTGCTGGAGATTTACATCTCCCAGATCTTAATCGACGGCTTTTTCCATGCCGATCCCCATCCGGGAAACCTGCTGATAACGCCGAAGGGTGAAATAATCATGCTGGATTTTGGCATGATGGGATCGATTCCACCCCATATCCGGGATAAACTGGTTCAGCTGGTGATGGCCCTGATCAAAAGAGACCACTTCCAGATGGCAGTGTATTTAAAGCAGATACAGTTTTTAAGAATCGATGCCGACAACAAGATGGTGGCCAGGGCTATCGGGGCTTTTATCGAGCAGCTCCTGGGGGTGGAACAAAATATTCTGGAGATCGATCCCGGCATGCTGCTGCATGACCTGGAACACATTTTATACGAGCATCCCTTTCAAATCCCAGCCAATTTCACCTTTTTGGGGCGGGCCCTGGGAACCCTTTACGGGATCTGCATTTCCTTAGATCCCCAGATTAATTTTTTGCAGGCAGCGCAGCCTTTTTTATTTGAAATGATTCCACCCCGGGAAGATATCCGGGCTACGGTGCGGGACAAAGGGGCGGCCTGGGGCAGTGCCCTGGTGGAAGTGCCACCACTGCTGGAGAAGGTCCTGCGCCAGGCAGAGGGCGGGGATTTGGAAATTAGAATCTCTACTTCTCTGCAGGACGCGGTTAAAGAAAATACCCGGGCGGTTATGAACCTAGCCTGGACCATGGTTTTTTCCTTTACGATTTTGATATCAACGTATCTTTATGTTCACCACTTTGCGCTGGAAGCCCGCCTTGGTTTTCTGGCAAGTCTCCTGATTTTATGGGGGTTATGGCGCAGAAGCCGGGGGGTTAGACGCCGGAGGGGGATGTCCCGCGGGCCCATGGTGATTAAAAGCGGGGGGGACGAAGGAGAGAAACAGGGGGACGGAGTTGCGGGCGGCCAACCTAAGGGAGGCCCGGGGGTTGGAGTTGTTAACAACCGTTCCACCTTTATAAAGGATGAAAGGGAATGATCATGAGCATAACCAATAAAACAGCGATTACCGGCATGGCGGAGCTGCAGCCTTTTATCCGGGCCGATGACCGGAGGACACTGGATTTGCTGGCAGAGGTTACGGCCCTGGCCCTGGACGATGCCGGTATAAACAAAGGGGATATCGACGGCCTGTTGGTAACCCCGCCCAGCGAGGATACTTATTTTATGTGGCCGGCCCAGGTGGCGGAATACCTGCAGCTGGATCTTTCCTATATGAATATGGTGGAACTGGGTGGAGCCAGTGCCGTGGGAGCTGTCATGCGGGCAGCCGTCATGGTGGAGGCCGGTTTGTGTAACTATTGTCTCTGTTTGAGTGGGGGTATTTGGGACAGCCAGGTTTTCAATACCCGGGAAGGAAAAACCGCGGTGATGTCCCGGGCTGAAATCGATTATGAGTTGCCCTATGGACCCATGGGTTTCAATTCCGGCTATGCCCTGGCGGCTCGGCGCCACATGGCTGAATTCGGCACCAAACCGGCCCAGTTGGCCAAAATAGCCGTGGACCAGAGATACAATGCCCTGGCCAATCCCCTGGCTTTATTTAATCAAAAGCCTCTTACCATAGAGGAAGTCTTACATTCACCTGTTATCGTGGATCCCATACACCTTCTGGAAATTGTGCGTCCCTGCCACGGGGCGGCGGCTGTTATTGTACCCTCGGCCGCCCGGGCCCTAAATGGGACCAGGCCGCCGGTCTGGATCCGGGGAGCGGGGGAAGCCTATACGCACAATTCCATTGTTTATGCCCCGGTCCTGACCGCAACCCCTATTAAAAAAGCGGCCGGGAAAGCCTTTGCCATGGCCGGTCTGACCCCGGCCGATGTAGACCTGGTATCGGTGTACGACTGCTATACCATAGCGGTACTGATGGCTCTTGAGGATGCAGGGTTTTGTGCCAAGGGAGAGGGCGGGGATTTCGTGGAAAATACCGATCTCACCTACCGGGGGCAATTGCCCTGCAATACCCATGGGGGACAGCTATCCTGTGGCCAGCCTTCCTATGCCGGGGGTATGTCCCAGGTAACGGAAGCCGTGAGACAGCTGCGGGGGGAAGCCGGGGACCGGCAGATCAAAAAGAACCGTTTTGCTTTTGTCAGCGGGAATGGTGGCGTGTTTAGCACCGAAAGCTGCCTGCTCTTGGGGAGGGATCGATAATGCAAGGAACGGGAAATCCTTACTGGGACTGCGTGGAAGGGGAAGAATTTTGCCTGCCCTACTGTCCGCTGTGCCAAAAATTTGTTTTCTACCCCCGCAAACTTTGCCCCAACTGTTTTAAATCCCCCCTGGAGTGGAAAGTAGTGCCGGGTCGGGGAAAAGTCTATTCTTATACCCAGGTCCGGGTGAGCGCTCTGCCGGAGTTTGATTCCATAACTCCGTACGTGCTGGCCTTGATTGAGCTGGATGTGGGGGTGAAAATGCTGTCTCACCTGGTAGATTGCCCTTCGGAAAAGATTACGATAAACATGCCGGTAGAGATGGTTTTCCGGGAGATCGCGGGACAGAAACTGCCTGTTTTCAGGCCTGGGGAAGGACTTTGAACCCTTTTACTCCCCAGTGTTCCCTGACACCATGAACGCAAGGGATAAAATATGCTGTTCCCGGGGAATTGCGGGGGTGGTCTTTTCGCCGGGCAAGCTGCCGGCAGGAGCAGGCTCCTCTTGCCAAAACGTGTTTTTAATGGCAGAATGGATAAAGTAGAAACGTGTGGCGGCTTATCGGCTTTTCGTAAGAAGGAAGGCCGTAACCGTTAAAGGTTGAAATAAACATTGCCGTGCTAGATGGGGAATTAGCGGTGCCCTGTAACCTGCAACCCGCTACAGCAGGGTTGAATTCCTGCGCAAAGGGTCCTGCTTTTTAGGGTCTGCCTCAGATAAGTGGTGTTGATGTATGGGTCCTCCGCAATGGGACACCTTGAACCGTGTCAGGTCCGGAAGGAAGCAGCACTAAGAGGTCCATCCTGTGTGACGGGGGAGTGCCTGAACGGAGCTAACTGTCAGAGTAACGCCTGGGGAGGGGGCTCGATGCCAGGTGCACGGCATTATTTTATTTATGATTAGAAACCCGGTGGTATATTCCCGGGGCCTTCCCAATAATATGCCGGGATCACTTTAGGCCATGAAAAGGATATTGTATAATGAAGTGCAGGAGTAAATACTGCACTTTTTATTTTCCCGGAAAGAGGGGTTTATTATGGCATACTTGGCTTTGTACAGAACCTGGCGACCCGGTACGTTTAACGAAGTGGTGGGCCAGGAGCAGACCGTCACCGCTCTAAAAAATGCGGTGCGACAGGGGAAAACCACCCACGCCTATCTTTTTGCCGGTCCCCGGGGAACAGGGAAAACCAGTATGGCCAAGATCCTGGCCAAAGGGGTAAACTGTTCCGACCTGCGGGAGGGGGAACCCTGTAATGCCTGTATTTCCTGTGCCGACATCAATAACGGTAGTTTTATGGATGTAGTGGAAATCGATGCCGCTTCCAACCGGGGTATTGATGAAATCAGGGATTTGCGGGAGAAAATCAGGATTGCTCCGGCTCAGGGGAAAACCAAGGTTTATATTATCGATGAAGTGCATATGCTTACCACGGAAGCCTTTAATGCCCTGCTCAAGACGTTGGAGGATCCGCCCCGGGGGGTAATTTTTATTTTGGCTACGACCGAATCCCATAAGATTCCTGCCACCATCATGTCCCGCTGCCAGATCTATTCCTTCAGGAAACTGAGCCGGCAGGAAATAAGCAAGCGCTTGCAGGAGATAGCGGTCCAAAGCGATATCGAGCTGGAAGAAGAGGCCAACGCCTTAATTGCCCACCGAGCAGACGGGGGCATGAGAGATGCCTTAAGCATCCTGGATCAGATTCATTCCTACAAGGGCAGTCCTATCAGGCGCCAGGATGTCATGGACGTTTTGGGCATCATTGACAGCCTCTTTGTGGCCGATCTGGTGGATAAATTGTTAAACCGGGAAATCGGGGCCATTATTACCATGATGGACCAGGTGCTGACCCAGGGGAAGGAAATAGGAATACTGGCCCGGGAAAGCGCCTATTACCTGCGTGATCTGTTAATGCTCAAACTGGTGGGGCCGGACCAGGTGATATCCGGCACCACCGGCAATGACCGGAACCGCTTGCAGGAACAGGCGAAACGCCTCAGTCAGGACCAGATTTTGCAGGCTTTGAAGATCCTTATGGATGTGGGGGAAAAAATCAGATTTGCCGAGAGCCAGCGCTTTTTGCTGGAAATGGCCTTTATGGAGGTGGCCCGCGTTTGGAGTCCCCGGCAGCCCCGGGAGGAAGGTATCAGCAAGTCTCAGGCTGAGACGCCCCCGGACAGAAAAAAACCGGCTCCTACCCGGACGGGCAAAGACGCGCAGCCGACCCCGGAGCAAAACCAGTGGTGGGGAAAAGTCCTGGCCCGGGTCAAGGAAATAAAAATTCCAACCCATGCCCTGTTATCACAGGGACAATTCATTGGTTTAAAAGACCGGGATTTGTACATAGGTTATAAAAAAGGCTACCGCTTTCACAAGGAAAAGATGGAAGAGAAAGCCAACAAAGAACTCGTGATCCAGGTCATCGAAGAGATCCTGGGTAAAAAAGTCGAAATTAATTTTATCTTTTTAGACCAGGACCAGTATAATGATATCATAGTGCAAAAAGCCATTGAGCTTTTCGGAGCCGATATGGTAGAAGTAAGGGATTAAAATACCGGGAACCGACGCTTTTTAAAAGGCAAAATGCCCCAGGGAAGCCGGGTCATAAAGGACGTTTGAACGTGCGGAGCCCGGGGGTGGATGCAGGAAAAGAGGGTTTTAAGATAAAGCAAAGGAGGAAAAAACATGAAATTTCCAGGCGGCGGGATGAATAAGATGATGAAACAAGCCAAGCAGATGCAGGAGAAAATTGCCCAATTACAGCAGGAGCTCGAAGAAAGAGTAGTAGAAGCATCAGCTGGCGGTGGTGTAATTG
Organism: Syntrophomonas sp.; assembly: GCA_003558625.1. Classification (GTDB taxonomy): domain Bacteria; phylum Bacillota; class Syntrophomonadia; order Syntrophomonadales; family Syntrophomonadaceae; genus PWPP01. Next base: position 8,127 of record PWPP01000080.1, on the reverse strand, counting down.
AGGTGAAGGTTAATGGCAAACAGCAGCTGTTAGAAATAAAGATCCAACCGGAAGTGGTAGATCCGGAAGATATTGAAATGTTGGAAGACCTGGTGGTAGCGGTGGTAAATGAGGGAATAAAAAAATCCCAGGAGATGGTCTCTTCGGAAATGGCCAAAATAACTGGAGGGCTTAACATCCCCGGGTTATAGGGGGTATGAACCAATATGAGACTGGCCCGTCCACTGGAAAACCTGATTGATCAATTGTTAAAATTGCCCACTATTGGGCCCAAAACGGCCCAAAGGCTGGCGCTTTATATCTTAAAAATGCCTGTGGAGGATACCCGTAAGCTGTCCCGGGCCATTACCGAAGCCCGGGAAAAGGTGTTTCCCTGTTCCGGCTGTGGCAATCTGACGGATATCGATCCCTGTCACATTTGTGAGGATCCGGATCGCGACGATACCCTTTTATGTGTGGCTGAGGAAGCCAGCAACATTGTTGCCCTGGAAAGAACCGGTTTTAAGGGCAGATACTATGTGATTAACCGCAGTTTCAAGAGCATGGAGGATAAGGAACTGGCCCGGATTGATTTTCAACCCCTTTTGCATCTGCTGGAAAAACGGGGGGTGGAAGAGCTCATATTGGCTCTGAATCCGGACATCGACGGGGAAATCATGTCCCGTTATATTGCACGGATATTATCCCGGCATAAGGTGAAAATTACCCGGCTGGCCCATGGGCTTCCCGTGGGAGGAGACATTGAATTTGCCGATGAAATCACCCTGCGGCGGGCCATTGAAGGCAGAAAGGAACTTTCCTGACCCTGCCCCGGACCAAAAGGCTTTGACGGGGAGGCGTCGGGGCAGGCTCTTCTCTTGCCCGCAGGAGCAAGATATTGTACAATATTTATCAGAGACCATAACTGAATAATGCACGCTAGGGGAGCTTTAAAAAGAGCTGAGAGAGAGGATGTCCTCTGACCCTTTGTACCTGATCTGGGTAATACCGGCGTAGGGAAGCGTTTTACTTGATTATGAACACAGGTGAATCGGCCTTATATGCGGGTTCACCTGTTTGTATTTTCAGCAGTTTAACAGAAGGGAAGGAACAACTTATGCATCATATATTAACCGTTGCAGGCTCGGATTCTTGTGCCGGAGCCGGAATTCAGGCTGATTTAAAGACCATCGCCGCATTGGGGGGGTATGGATTAACTGTGATCACGGCCGTTACCGCCCAAAACACCCGGGGGATCAGTGCGATTTCGACCGTGAGTCCGGAAATGGTTAAGGCCCAGATGGAAGCGATATTCAGCGACATCCGGGTTGATGCTGTAAAAATCGGCATGCTGGCTCATGCCGGATTGATTCGCACCATTGCAGCCTGTCTGGCCTCCAGACTGCAAACCGGAAAATACCGTGATTTAAAGATTGTTATCGATCCGGTGATGGTGGCAAAAAGCGGGGATCCCCTCCTGCACGGCGAAGCCCTGGAAGCGCTGAAGAGAGATCTTTTCCCCCTGGCGGCTCTGATTACCCCCAATCTGCCGGAAGCCGGAATCTTGCTGGGACAGGAAATCACTTCAGAGGAGGAGATGATATACGCGGCAAAGAAACTGGCTGCTTACGGCTCCGACTGGGTATTGGTAAAAGGAGGCCACCTGCCCGGGGAGCCGGTGGATGTCCTGGTGAGTGGCGATCAAAGCTATCGTTTCAGGGCCAAAAGAATAATAACCGCCAATAATCATGGGACCGGCTGCACCCTATCGTCAGCCCTGGCAGTATTTCTGGCCCGGGGTTATGATATGCCCCGGGCGGTGCAAGAGGGCAAGGAGTATATCACCCGGGCTCTGGCCCAGGGATTTCCTATTGGCCGGGGTTACGGGGTATTGCAGCATTTTATTGAAGAAGGTTCTAAAAAAACAGGGGAGGTTTCCTAATGCTGAAAGAATGTGCTGCCATATGGTCGGAAGTGAGAAACATGACGCCATTGGTCCACTGTATAACCAACTATGTAACGGTGAAAGATGTGGCAAATAGCCTTTTAGCCAGTGGAGCATCACCGGCTATGGTGGAAAATCCCCTTGAAACCGAAGCCTTTGCCGCCATTTCCCAGGCGGTGTACTTTAACCTGGGGACGCTTACCTTTGAACAGGAACGGGCAATGCTGGAAGGAATGAAAGGAGCACAAAACCATAATAAGCCGGTCGTTGTTGATCCGGTAGCCTGCGGGGTGATTCCCCGCAAAGCAGAAGTGTTGCAAATGTTGGCTCAGGTGGGCCGGATCACCTGTATAAAAGGTAACGGAGCAGAGATTAAAAGCCTGTTAGGGGTAGAGGCCCGGGCCCGGGGGGTGGATTCTCTGGACCGGGGAGAAGAAATGGAGAAGATATGCCGGGAGCTGGCCATCCGGGAAAAAGCTGTGATTGCAGCCACCGGGGAAGTGGATACCATCTCCGATGGGCGGCGTCTTTTCCGGGTATTTAACGGAACCGACATGTTTGCTGCTATTACCGGGGCAGGCTGTATGGTAGGAGCGCTGGTAGCGGCCTGTATCGGTATTCACCCCCGGGACCCCTGGCTGGCTGCAGCGGCGGCGATTTGTGCCTATAATATTGCCGGAGAAAGAGCAGCCCAAAAATCGGGGCTTCATCCGGGCACCTTTAATTACCTGCTCTTTGATGAGCTTTTTCACCTGGATAACCCCGGAATCATAAAGGAGGGTAAGGTACAATGGCAGGCATAAATTACCGGCTTTATTTGGTTACGGACCGAAGTATCTTAAAAGGACGGGATTTCATAACTTCCATCAGGGCGGCAGTAAAAGGGGGAGTCACACTGGTTCAACTGCGGGAAAAGAACCTTTCGGGCCGGGACTTCTACCGGCTGGCCCTGGCCGTTAAGGCCGAGCTTGATCAATGGGACATTCCCCTGATCATCAATGACCGGGTGGATGTGGCCCTGGCCGTTGATGCGGCCGGAGTCCATGTGGGGCAAAAGGATCTTCCCCTGCCGGTGGTACGTGACCTGGTGGGAAAGCAAAAATTGGTGGGCTTGTCTGTTACCACCCTGGAACAGGCCCGGGAGGGGGATAAAATGGGAGCCGATTATTTAGGGGTGGGGCCGGTGTTTTATACCGACAGCAAAGAGGATATCGAAGCCCCCATTGGTTTGGAGGGGTTGGCCCGGATCAGACAGGCGGTTAATCAGCCTCTTATCGCCATTGGGGGAATTAGCCGCGAAAATCTAAATGCGGTAAAAGCAGTGGGAGTCCAGGGAGTCGCAGTGATATCTGCCATATTGGGGGAAAAGGATATTGAGAAAGCAGCGCAAAGGATGAGCGGCCCATGAAAGAAAAAACCGTGTTTTTTATTGATTTTGACGGCACCATCACCTTGGAGGACGTATGTTACCGCCTGATTAAAAACCATGCCCGAAAGGGTTGGGAGCAGCTTAATGATTTATGGGAAAGCGGAGAACTATCTACCGTTGTCTGTGCCCGGGAGACGCTAAAACTTTTAACCATCGGCCCGGCGCAGATGGAGGAATTCTGCCACCAGGTCAGCATAGATCCGACCTTTTTGCACTTTGTTGCTTGGGCCCAGGGGCAGGATAGTTTGCTGTATGTCTTAAGTGACGGGTATGCCAATTATATCGAGACGGCTTTCCGGCAACAGAAACTGGAGCTCAGGTTTTATGCCAATCAATTGTACTATAACCGGGGATGGCACATACGCACCCCCTACCTGAATGAGGAGTGCCAGAAATGCGGCGTATGTAAGAGCGGCCTGATGGAGCAGCTGGCGGGGCCGGGGTATAAAACGGTATACATCGGAGACGGCTATTCTGATTTATGCCCGGCTCCCAAATGTGACCTCCTGTTTGCCAAGAACAAACTGGCAGCCCTGTGTGATGAGAAGGGGATTCCCTATTATACGTACAAGAATTTCAGGGATATTATTTCTGTGCTGGAAAAAATGATTTAACCGGTGTTTTATTATATAATAGTTTAGTGAGCAAAGCAGGGTATCATTTTGGCAACGATATAGCGCCGGCAACATCGCTTTCATAATCGCCAGTTAGAGGAGGGGCCGGTTTTTTCATTCGTTATGGATGATGCCCCCACCGGCACAACGGCCGGGCCATAAAAACAGCCGCCACACCCCGGGAGGATTGATTTTTTTGATCCCGGCAGCTAGGAGATGCAGGCAATAAGAATCCGGGGTCCATAAGGTAGATTCCTGCCCCGGATTAATAAGATACATTAATCGCAATGTGAGTATTATATGACCGACAAAAGATAATTATTGACTCACAATTACTAACTCCTTTATACTTAAAAAAATTCCTGTGCAGGTCCAAGCATGTATTATGTATACCCGGGAGGTGTTTGTATAGTTGCGGATCGGGAAGAGAGAATTGTAGAAGCCTATATTGGCGAATATGCCAGCGGAAAAAGCGAGTTGGCTATTAACCGGGCTCTGGACCTGAAAGATCAAGGACGGTTAGTGACTCTGGTCGATCTTGATACGGTAGAGCCTTTTTATACGTTGAGACCGCTAAAGAAATACCTGGAAAGCCGGGGTCTGAAGATCATAGGCTTTGGTACCGAAGACGCGTTTGGGCTGGGTGAAACCGGAGCCATGCTAAATCCAAAGGCCAAGTGGGCTTTGCGCAATGAAGGTGATATTATATTAGATATCGGTTATGGTGTTTATGGAGCCCGCACCTTAAACTTGGTTGAAGGGGTCGATGAAACCCCGGAACTGAAAGTGATTGCGGTCATTAATTATTCCAGGCCTATGACCAGCAGCAGGGATAGAATAAAAATGCACATAACGGAACTGGGACGTGTGGATGCGGTTGCCGCCAACACGCATCTGGGAAATGATACTTCCATAGATATCATTATAGCCGGAAACCGTGAAATCATGGCTGCAACAGAAGAATTAGGCCTGCCGGTGGAATATATGGCGGTAATCGAAGAATTTAAAGATGTTTTCCCGGCTGAGGGTTTTGATATACCGGTAAAATATATAAAACGATATATGCCCGGAGCCATGTGGTAATCCTTATTGTTTGAGGATCAGGAGGTGCTAGAAAAGTATGGAAAAAATTATTGGAGAAACAAAAAAAGCTTTTATAACAGGAAATGAAGCTGTAGCTTGGGCTGCCTTAGCCGCAGGGGCCGATAGTATGTTTGGCTACCCCATCACTCCCCAAAATGAAGTGATGCACTATTGGACCAGGATTTCCCCCCAATACAGCCGCAGCTTTCTGCAGACTGAGGACGAGATATCTGCGGGATTCACCGTGTGTGGAGCGGTGCAAAGCGGAAAAAAATCCTTTACGGCCACAGCCGGCCCCGGCAATGTCCTGATGCAGGAACCATTCGGGATGGCCGAAGCCATGAGACTGCCCCTGGTAGCCATTATACAGCAGCGCGGGGGGCCTTCGTCCGGCACCGTCATTTATTCCCAGCAGGAGGTAACTCTTACGGCTTATGGTGGCAACGGGGAAGGACACCGTATTGTCTATTCCACCTCTACCCATCAGGAAATATATGATTACACCATTAAAGCGTTTAATACTGCCTGGAAATACCGTTTCCCGGTATTTGTCCTGGGGGACGGCTACCAGGCCAAAATGCGGGAGCCCCTGGAAATGTATGATCCCGAAGACAAGGGCATAGAAATGATTACGCCCTATCCCTTGATCGGGTTAGGCGGCAAAATCGGGGTTGACCGGGAGCCGGCTCATTTTTGCAACATCTACAGTATGGAAGAAGAACTCTATGATGTGGTCATGCAGTTTGAACAGGATTACGAAGCGATGAGCCGGGACGTTATCGAATACCGTGAATTTTTTTGTGAAGATGCGGATATCATTATTCTTGCCCATGGGGTGGTTTCCCGGGCAGCCGAAGACGCGGTACTCATCCTCCGTGACATGGGAATTAAAGCCGGTTTTTTCCGGCCTATTACCCTTAGGCCCTTTCCGGGACAGCAGTTAAGGGATATGCTGAGCCAGGTTAAACCGCAAAAAATCCTGGTGGCAGAATCCGCTATGGGTCAGTTTGCAAAGCTGGTGAAAAATGAAATATATGGAGAAAACATCCCCCTGGAGACCTTATTTAAACCGGGGATGGGCATCATCGATCATGATATTGTAGAGAAAGTAAGAAGCATCTTCTAAGAGGAGGTTAAAAAATGTTATTACCTGCCATGCCAAAATCATGGTATCTCCCGACCAAGCCCCATAAATTTTGTCCGGGCTGTGGTCACGGCATCGTGCTAAAGGCCCTGGGAGAAGCTGTTGATGAATTAAACATTCAGGACAAAACCATATTTGGTTTTGATATAGGCTGTTCACTTCTGGCCTGGGACTTTTTCGGCTGTGACAGTGTGCAAACCCATCACGGGAGGACGACTCCGGTTATGGTGGGCATCAAAAGATCCCGGCCGGAATTAATCTGTGTCGGGTATATGGGAGATGGAGGCGGTTACTCCATAGGTTCCCAGCACCTGTTAAATGCAGCGGTCCGGGATGAAAATATCACCCTGGTACTGGTCAACAATACCAATTATGGTATGACCGGGGGGCAAATGGCCCCCACTACCCTTCCGGGGCAGAAAACAGAAACCAGCCCCTTTGGACGGGATCCTGAAACCACCGGTTATCCGACTAAAGGACCGGAATTTATCGCGGCCATCACTTCCGACAGTGCCTATGTGGCCCGGGCTACGGTTTCGAAGTACAAACAGTTAAAGCGCTATACCAAAAATGCCCTCAGGAATCAAATGGAAAACAAGGGGTTTTCATTCCTGGAAGTATTGTCAACCTGTCCTACCAACTGGAAAACCAACGCCCAGCAGACCTGGAACTTCCTGGAGGAAGAGATGGAAAGCACCTTCAGGCTGGGGGAACTTAAAACCCCCTTTGGAAAGGGGGTAAAATAATGTCCTTGGTTCGAATTGCCCTAGCCGGAGAGGGAGGCCAGGGGGTACAGGCCATTGCTGAGATATTAGCCGAAGCGGCCTATCATGAAGGCAAACAGACGATATATATACCGAATTTCGGGATTGAACAGCGGGGAGGCGTTTCTATTGCCTTTCTCCAGGTCAGTGACCAGAAAATCGGAGCCCCAAAGTTTTATAAGGCAGATGTAATAATCGCCCTGAGTGAGCGAGCAGTAGCCAGAACCGCCATGTACTCTGATGAGAACACCCTCTTTGTGCATGATTCCGGGTTTGACCCCAGCCCGGAAGACCTGCCGCCGGTATCAAAACAGGTTTTGGGCTTGCCCGCGATAGAGATTGCCAACACCAAGCTTCATACCAAGGTTTTTAATATTATCATTATGGGTGCCGTGATCGGGTTGACCAACGTGGTGACCTTTGAAAGTGCCCGGGAAGCCCTGGAACACAAGCTGGCAAGCAAATTTGAAAACGATCCCCGCCTCAGGGAGTTAAACATGCAAGCCCTGGAAATTGGCAAAAAAATGGCAGAAGAATCTCTTTGGGAAGGGGTGGAACACAATGCATGAAACCAAGATAAAGCACCTGACCTACGATCAGGAAAAAGCCTATTTTCACATTATTCCATATTTTTGCAAAGGATGTGGGTTATGCCGGGAAAAATGCCCCAGTTCGGTGTTGGTATGGTCCGAAACCCTGGGGGTTTACGGAACTCCTACCGTGATGCCCAAAGATGAGGAAAGCTGCATCGCCTGCAGCATTTGCCAGATGGTCTGCCCGGATTGTGCCATCGTCATTGAAAAAAAGAAAAAGAAGAAGAACCGGTAGTCCCGCTCAAAGATCGGGGGCAGCAGAGGGCAACACATGCTTTTGCGCTTCGGTCCTGTTTTTACCAGGCAGGATAAGATTGTCAAGGGCGGGGGATATGGTATATAATAATAAGGCACCTCAAAACAGCGGAGTGTAGAGCAAGAAATTCCCCCACGATAAAAGGGAAAAACATCTTGACACGAAGCCCGGTGCATGATATTATACTTTTTGTGCGCTAAATGCGCGAAGATCTTGATAAAACTGAACAGCAAAGACCAAAAGTGCGAAGCTCAAAGGAAAAACCAAGAGTACAAAGAGCCAGACAAACAATTTATTTGGAGAGTTTGATCCTGGCTCAG
>PWPP01000111.1 GCA_003558625.1 Syntrophomonas sp. | reverse complement strand
GCCTGGCCCTGGTATTGGACTGCAAGGAGGAGCCCAGACCCTGTATCCTGCTGGGAGGGGTTAACCCGGAACCGGTGCTCAGGAAAGCAGACCAATTAAGACATGAAGGGCACCAGGTAGAGTTGGATCTGGGCTTTCATTCTCGCGAAGAACTGGAGACGAAAATGGCCCAAAGCCATAAAAACTACCGTTTAATATATATAGATTCATAAAGCTGCCTAACCTTGGCATAATGAGCCTGGAGCCTATGGGTCACATAAAGGGAGGATTATATGACACGAGATTATCTAACCATAGCCTTGTCTAAGGGAAACTTGTTGGGAGCCAGTTTAAAGCTGTTGGAAAAGTCAGGACTTCCCATTGATGAGGTAAGTGAAAACAGCCGCAGCATGGTTTTTACCTTTGAGCAAACCTGGCCTTTTATTAAATATATCATTTGTCGCCCTACGGATGTTCCGGTATATGTAGAGCGGGGAGCAGCAGATCTGGGCATAGTGGGTAAAGATGTTATCGAAGAACAGGGCAAAGATGTTTTTGAGATGGTAGATCTTAAATTTGGCTACTGCCGCTTTGTGGTAGCTGCACCCCAACCACTAAAGGATTTACGGTTAAAGGACTTAAATTATAAACGGGTGGCAACCAAATTTCCGCATTTAACGGAACGATTTTTTCGTAACCAGGGATTGCAGGTGGAAATTATCAAACTCCATGGTAACATTGAATTAGCGCCTTTAATGGGCTTGTCGGATGTGATCGTGGATCTGGTTTCTACCGGCAGGACTTTAAAAGAAAACCAGTTAACCGAGCTGGTGGATATCATGGATTCCAGTGCCCGTCTCATCAGTAACCGGGTAAGTTATAGGACCAAACATGAACAGATACAACAAATCATTGAAAATATGGAGGCAATTGTAGAAGGGGGTCAAGGCAGTGAAGATTAGAAATTTAAGCGCAGATATTGGTGAGCTCAGGGCTTTTATCGATTCCAATGCCGAGGATATGAAGCAATTTGAAGGGGCAGTTGCTGAAATTGGTCAGGGAGTTAAAACCCGGGGGAACCAAGCGGTATTTGAGTTTACCCGCCGTTTCGATGGTGCTCCCATTGGAGATGATAATTTTCTGGCCACAACCGCAGAAATAGAGGAAGCGTATACCCTGGTTGATACGGATTACATAGCCGCATTAGGCCGGGCCATAGAAAACATCACCGGCTTTCACTGTAAGCAACTGCGCAATTCCTGGATGGATTTTGATCATATTGGAAATATCAAAGGACAGATATACCGTCCCCTGGAAAGGGTGGGAATATATGTGCCCGGCGGTACGGCTGCCTATCCTTCTTCTGTGTTGATGAATGCCATTCCCGCCCAGGTGGCAGGAGTAGAGGAGATTGCCATGGTGACCCCGCCAGACAGGCAGGGAAAGTTGAATCCCTATACCCTGGTGGCGGCCGCGGAACTGGGTTTAACGGAAATATACAAAATGGGCGGGGCTCAGGCTGTTTTTGCCCTGGCCTGGGGAACGGAAACCATAAAAAAAGTTGATTTAATCAGCGGGCCCGGCAATATTTACGTAACTCTGGCCAAAAAGATGGTCTATGGGGATGTCAATATTGACATGTTGGCCGGACCCAGTGAAATATTAATTATTGCCGACAAGACCGCCAACCCGGTGTATGTAGCCGCCGACATGATGTCCCAGGCGGAACATGATGTCCTGGCCCGCAGTGTTTTGGTCACAGACCATGCTCCCCTGCTGGAACAGGTAGAGCTTGAACTTATCCGGCAGGTAGAAGAACTGGACCGTAAAGAGATCATCATCAAATCCCTCGAAGCTTATGGGGCTTTTATCCTGGTCCAGGATATCGATGAAGCCTGTTTTGTATCCAATATGGTGGCCCCGGAGCATCTGGAATTAATGGTAGATAAACCCTTTGACTTGCTGCAGCAGATTCGGAATGCAGGAGCGATATTCCTGGGAGAAAACACCCCGGAACCGGCGGGAGATTATTATGCCGGACCTAACCATATCCTGCCCACTGGAGGCAGTGCCCGTTTTTATTCTCCTGTAACCGTGGATACATTCATGAAAGCCTCCAGCATTATATATTATACCAAAAAGGGTATTTTGCAGGATGCTGATGATATTATCAAATTGGCATCGTTAGAAGGGCTTCATGCCCATGCCCACGCGGTAAGGGTGCGAAAGGAGAAGTAGGGTTATGCAAGATACTCTTCGAGTTGGTGAAGTTCAGAGAGAGACCCGGGAAACAAAAATTTGGGTTAAAATAGAAATAGACGGACAGGGGCAGGAAAAAATTGATACGGAAATCCCTTTCTTAGACCATATGCTGACCCTTTTGTCTGTCCACAGCCGCTGCAACCTCTTTGTTACGGCTCGGGGAGACCTGGAAGTAGATGACCACCATACCGTGGAAGATATCGGTATCTGCCTGGGAGAAGCCATAAAAAAAGCTTTGGGAGACAAGACGGGAATCAGCAGGTATGGGGAGGCAACCGTGCCGATGGATGAAGCCCTGGTCAGGGTGGTACTGGATTTTTCGGGGCGTCCGCACCTATCATATGCGGTAGAAATTCCGGGGGAAAACCTGGGCAAGCTTTCCCGGGAAAGTGTACAGGAATTTTTTCAGGCTGTGGTGAACCATGCCGGTCTCACCCTGCATATCGATCTTTTAAGGGGACAAAATTCCCATCATATCGTAGAGGCAGTGTTTAAAGCTTTTTCCCGGGCTTTGAAAATGGCAGTAACATTAGATCCTAACATCCGGGGGGTGTTGTCATCCAAGGGGCAACTATAAGGATTGAGCAGACCGAAATCGCGGAGATGTGTTGGGGTTTTTACAGCCAATATGATGATTTTAATGAGAGGGGATACCGGCCGGGTTTTTGGTTGGGCCGCATAGACGAGGCTTAAAGGAGCTTTTATATCCGTGCATAGCGGGGAAGGAAAACATGTGATTGTAATTATTGACTATGGCATGGGCAATCTGGCCAGCGTTAAAAATGCTTTTCTCAAGCTGGGTTATGATGCCTGTACCTCCACAGATCCTGATCGGGTGGTGGGGGCAACCAGGGTGGTCTTACCCGGTGTAGGTGCCTTCGGGAATGCAGTCAGCAGTCTAAGAAAATCAGGCATGGATCGTGCCATTCATGAAGTGGTGAAAAACAGGATTCCTTTTTTAGGCATTTGCCTGGGATTGCAGTTATTGAGCAGTGAAAGTATGGAGAATGGATTGCATAAAGGATTAGACCTGGTGCCGGGACGGGTGGTTAAGTTGCCCCCGGGGCAAAAAGTACCCCATATGGGTTGGAACCAGGTAATACCTAAAACCGGGAGCAGGCTTTTTCAGGGCATCACTCCCGGCAGCTATTTCTACTTTGTTCATTCTTATTATATAATTACAAGGGATGAAAAGCTAACGGCAGCTACCTGCCACTATGGGTTGGATTTTACCTGTGCCCTTGAGAAGGGCCATCTTTTTGCAACCCAGTTTCATCCCGAAAAATCCGGTGCACTGGGATTAAGAATATTGAAAAATTTTGGAGAGATGCAAGGATGATAATTTTTCCGGCAATAGATTTAAAAGAAGGACGTTGTGTAAGGCTGGTCCAGGGTAAGAAGGAAAATGAAACCGTTTATTCAGACAAACCCGGAGAAATGGCCCGTTTTTTTCAGGAACAGGGGGCTAAGTGGCTCCATGTGGTAGACTTGGATGGAGCCTTTTCAGGGCAGCCTGTCAACTTTAAAGCCATAAAAGACATTGCTAAAAATATCAACATTCCCTTCCAGGCAGGTGGAGGATTACGCCAAAAAGAAGATGTAAACAAGCTCCTGGATTTGGGTGCTAGCAGAGTAATCCTGGGGACCAAAGCGGTGTCCAGCCCTGATTTTATGCAGGGACTGCTCCATGAATTTGGAAGCGATCGGATTGTTTTGGGCATCGATGCCCGGGAAGGCATGGTGGCTATAGAAGGTTGGGTAGAGACAGCGACGCTTAAAGTCCTGGATTTTGCCTGCTCCATGAAAGATTTAGGGGTCCGGAAAGTGATTTTTACCGACATATCCCGGGATGGAATGCTGCAAGGTCCCAATTTTCAAGCCATTGAAGAAGTTGCCCGGGTCAGCGGTCTTGAGGTTATTGCCTCGGGAGGGATATCTTCGATCCGGGATATCAGTATATTAAAGCAGATGGAAGGTGTGGGGGTAAAAGGGGCGATTATCGGCAAGGCCCTTTACGATGGAAAAATAAGTATGGCTGCAGCCTTGGCGGCAGCAGAAAAGGAGTAAGCTAGATGCTGGCCAAAAGAATCATCCCCTGTTTGGATGTACATAATGGCAGGGTAGTAAAAGGCGTTAATTTTATTAACCTCAGAGATGCCGGAGACCCGGTTGAACTGGCTGCGCTTTATGACCGGGAAGGGGCAGACGAGCTGGTTTTCCTGGATATCAGTGCTTCAGTGGAAGAAAGAAAAACCCTGCTGGAAGTGGTCCGTAATACGGCGAAAGAGGTCTTTATTCCTTTTGCAGTGGGCGGGGGGATCAGCAATGTGGATGATATCCGGGCGATATTAAATGCCGGAGCCGACAAGGTATCCATTAACTCTGCTGCGGTAAAAAACCCCGGCCTAATTACGGATGCTGCCAGAAAATTCGGCAGCCAGTGTATTGTTTTAGCCATTGATGCCCGCCAAACCGGTGCTTCGCATTGGGAAGTCTATATAAACGGTGGCAAAACAGCAACGGGCCTGGATGCCCTGGAATGGGCCCGGAAAGGTGAAGAACTGGGAGCCGGGGAAATCCTGCTTACCAGCATGGATAAAGACGGGACCAAAGACGGTTATGATATTACCCTGACCGCAGCCATAAGCGATCTGGTAGGAGTTCCGGTAATCGCTTCCGGGGGTGCCGGCAATCTGGAACATTTATATGAAGCAGCGGTGGCTGGAAAAGCAGATGGCCTTCTTTGTGCTTCCATATTCCATTACCGGGAATATACGATTCAGGAAGCAAAAGAATATTTACACAAAAGAGGGGTGTCGGTCAGGTTATGATAGAGGAACTAAAGTACGATCAAAAAGGCTTGATCCCGGCGGTTATCCAGGAGGATGGCAGCCAAAAGGTGCTGATGGTAGCCTATATGAATAAGGAAGCTTTGGCTAAGACCCTGGCTACCGGAAATGCCTGGTTTTATTCCCGCAGTCGGGGAGCACTTTGGATGAAGGGAGAAACATCAGGTCATATCCAACAAGTGAAACAAATCTTGTATGATTGTGACGGGGATTGTCTTC
>PWPP01000089.1 GCA_003558625.1 Syntrophomonas sp. | reverse complement strand
ATATATTTCTTTGGCGCTGCCGCCGGACTGATGGTTATAGCGGTTGCTGCCAATATCGGAATTGAGTTGGTAGGTCTGGACCTGGCAGCGGCTGGTAACGCAGTTGTTACCATCTCGCTCTTTAACGCTCTGGGCCGCTTCAGCTGGGGTGCCATATCTGATAAGATCGGCAGACAGCAATCTTTAAGCGTAATGTGTCTCGGCTTCGTGGCCGTTATGCTCTTTATGTCCCTGGTGCCCATGACTTATGTTACCTATCTGCTGGCTACCTGCCTGGTCGGGTTCTGTTTTGGTGGTTATCTCTCCATTACCCCGTCAGTGGTCGCGGACTGGTTTGGGACAGCTAATGTTGGTAACAACTACGGTCTGGTCTTCCTGGCATATGGGGTTGCTGCATTCTTTGCACCCCGTTTTTCCGTTACTGTAGGTTTCTCCACCGCCTTCATGACTGCAGCCGTACTTACAGCGATCGGAGCGGTGCTGGCCTTTACGGTGAAGCCGCCCAAACAGGAAGAAGCCGCCTAAACAGGGCATTTGTTTTTAGATCTACTATGTAGTTGCTGTTGAAAAATTCCTGCAGGAAAATGCATTAAGATTTTCCTGCAGGGAAATCTATACTTTTTACCCCTGAGATTAGATATAGAAAGGGGGGAAGATAAAGAAAATACCAGGGCTATCCTGAATGAAAGATGCATATATTAACATTATGGTCAAAACAAAATAAGGAGGAGGTAGAGGAATGGGAAAAATACAGACAATCACCCTGCAAGAAGCAGCAGGCTTGATTCAAGACGGTGATATGCTAACCTTCAGCGGTTTCACGATTTGGCGTCGCCCCATGGCTCTGGTTTATGAGCTGGTCAGACAAGGAAAAAAAGATTTACACCTGTTTGAAGTGAATGGTGGAACCCATACCGAAGTTCTGGCCGGAGCCGGAGCGATAAAAATATGGGAATCATGCTGGGTTGGACATGAATTATATGGGAAATTAGGTGAAGGTGTTGCCCGGTCGCAAGTCGAAAATACTATAATAGTCGAAGACTACAGCCACGCGCATTGTGTTGCCCGCTTACTGGCCGGAGCCTATGGACTGCCCTTTATGCCCACCCCGTTATCTATGGGTACCGACATCTTGAATCCCGCGTATGACAATCTAAAGAAAGCCGGTCTTAGGGACGGCTCCAATCCCAAAATACCGAAACAGAAATATCTTATGTATGAAGAGCCGTTCTTTGACAAAGGAGCACTAGTGCTTGTGCCGGCAGTTAATGCTGACTGGGCCTTAATATATGCTTCACAGGTTGGCTCTGAGGGCACCGTACGTGTAAATGCCCAGACCTACACGGACCCTGAGGCCATTAAAGCTGCGAAAAAGGTTATTGTAATTGCGGAGGAAATCGTTCCGGAAACATACCTGAGGGATGATCCTACCAAGAACTTAGCCGCACCTTATGCCATTGACTATATTGTTGAGCTTCCCTGGGGAGCCCACCCAACCGGTTCGCAGGGATACTATGATGTGGATGCTGATTTTATCCGCCAGTTCTACGCTGCCTCTAAATCCAAAGAGAAATATGATGAGTGGGCGCAAGAGTGGATTTTTGGTGTAGCTAATCATGATGAATATCTAGAAAAATTGGGAGTTTCCAAATTAGAGAAGTTAAAAGCCAATACCGTTTTAGGATATTCAACCAGGATGAAAAGGGGGTCGAGATAAATGACAGCAAAAAACGAATTATGTAAGCCTGGCGAATACAAAGCCATCGACCTGCTAGCAGTTGCAGCAGCTAGAGAAGTAAACGACGGGGACATCGTTTTTGCAGGCACCGGACTGCCCATGCTTGCTATTATGCTGGCCCAGCTGACCAATGCCCCCAACGCGGTTTGTATCTATGAGGCCGGTAGTATCGACGGTCGCCCCATTGACTTGCCTACATCCGTAGGAGATGCCCGCTGTGCCTATCAAGGTTCTATTTCTGCAGGCCTGACCGAATCTTTTTATGGTCAGCTGACATGCGGGTATGTTGATCTTGGCTTTTTAGGCGGAGCTGAAATAGATAAGTATGGTAACGTCAATACCACCGTAGTCGGAGATTACGCTTCACCATCGAAGAGATTTACCGGAAGTGGCGGAAACCCGGACATCAATTCCTATGCCCGCCGCACCGTTTTTATCATGGTTCAGGAAAAACGCCGCTTTAAAGAAAATGTGGACTATATCACTTCACCGGGCTGGAGACTGAAAAAGTGGCCATCCGGAGAGTGGGCCACCCGCAAAGAAGTATATGGCAAGTACTACCAGGGAGGACCGGAAGCGGTTATAACCAATATGGGTGTGTTCAGATTTGATGAAGAGGGAATCATGTACCTGGATACCGTGCATCCCGGATATACCGCGGAACAGGTTAAAGACAACTGCAGCTTTGACTTGAACATTTCCCGGGTTACCGGAGAAACCAAACCACCTACCTATGGTGAAATCGAACTCTTATATACCAGGGTAGATCCAGAGGGAATATTCCTTCCCTAGTTACGTGTATGAGTAAGACCAAGGGTTCCCGGGAAGGTTATGTCCCGGAACCCTTGGGTATATTGCAAATGGCTGATTATCTTATTTACTGAAACAGACATAAAATCAGGGCCAATAGATTATAATCTGCCCTGATTTTTGTCTTAATATCATAAAACTGGGGGTTAAGATGCCTGAAATCGCAGTTATCGGAGGAACCGGGATATATTATCCCAAAATGTTGGGTGCGATCCGGGAGATAAATGCCAAAAACCGGTATGGTGAGGTAACCATATCTGTTGGTACCTATGGCAATAAAGAAATAGCTTTTTTGCCCCGGCATGGATCCAAACACAACCTGCCCCCTCATTTAATTAATTACCGGGCGAATATAGCAGCGTTGCAAAATATGGGGATAAAAAAAATTTTGGCTTCAGCGACGGTAGGCTCGTTGCGTCCGGATTTTCAACCGGGTGATTTGATCTTGGCCAGCCAATTACTTGATTTCACCAAGAATCGTGCTGCTTCCTTTCAATCCCGGGGGTATAAAGAAGAATACATAAGGTGCTCTCCGGAACCATATTGCTCCGGATTACGTCAGGCCCTGGAAACATCTTCCCGGATAATCGGGAAGGAAGTTAAAAACGGAGGGGTTTATGTTTGTACGGAAGGACCGCGTTTCGAAACGGCAGCGGAGATAAGAATGTTTCAAAAACTTGGCGGGGACTTGGTGGGGATGACCAGCGTTCCGGAAGTGAACCTGGCCCGGGAGGCAGGCATGTGTTATGCCAATGTGTGCCTGGTCAGCAACATGGGTGCGGGTCTGACAACCGAAGTGCTCAACCAGAGCGAGATTGTCCATCATATGCGCTCCGGTATTAGGCACATGAGAAGTGTGCTTCTTGAAGCGGCATTACGTTTAAATGGTGAGATTTGCTGCAGCTGTCGGGGACCGGGCTGAGACGGCAGAAAAAAAGTTCCCATAGAACACGGGAACCTGAGAATTAATCAGCATCCATGATAGCAGAACGCCTTATTCTTCTTTTGTTTTTACAGTAACGGTTATGCTTCTGCAGCAATCATCATTTTTAATGACATAGCAATCAGGTTTTTCAGCAAACTTATATTGGCCGCTGGCTTCGATGATTAAATCTTCTTTTTTCAGATTGCCGTCTTTGGGAATAAATAACATTCTGCCCAGTGGAACGATGGCGTCTTGTTTGATGATAGCCATGATACACCCCCTCATAAAAAATACTCTATTATATTTATACTATACTATAAACAAAATTTCCACAATCCTGTGGCGTTTCCTTCATTCGTGCATTTTTTTCCACTGTGATGTGAATAATCGTCATTTCATCAATCAGGCTTTGTAGGTTCGAAAATCTGGCGACAGGGAGGATGATACAGTATGACTTCATTATATAAAGCCTGGTCTGTTATCAATGATTATCAGGGTCGGGACCAGGTTATAATACACTGGTTTGTGGTAGGCCGAGAGGAACCCATTGCACCCTATGAGCAGCTGATCATAGGATATGGTTCGCAATATGATGGAATACACTATGACCGCCTCTATGTCAATGAATTACTTATAGGGGATGAAGTAGAGGAACTAAATAAATATTTAAAGCTAAAACATAATACCGAGGCATATACGGAAGAGGTGCCCATGCCGGTGGAAAGGGGGATTCTATCTCATAGTCTGCTGTTGATCAGCGGTGAGCCTGGTTTTTACTGCCTGGCTGATGAAGAAGGCTATAATCTTAGCATGTCCATCATGGGTTATTTTGAAGGGGGGGAGGGTTTAATAACCACCTCTTTGACCCTGGAGGAATTAGAAATGGGATGTACTTTTCTACGGGAGGTTTTTGAGCAACTGGGTATTAAAGCTCCAGAAATAGATATGCAAAAAAAAACCTTGAAGACTATTTACGAAAAACTGGATTTGAAAGTTCATAAAGAAAGATCATAGCCCCCAAAAAAGTCCCGCTTAAAAAACATGAATATTTGGGAGGAGGAGAACATGAGTATAACACCACGCGCAGAGCTGGATCAACGCAGAGAAAAGCTCCAAAAGGCAATGATGAAAGCCAGTATGGATGCTGCCCTGATTGTGCAAAATGCTGATATGTTTTATTTCACCGGCACGGTTCAACAAGGTTTTTTCTATATACCGGTTGAGGGAGATGGTTACTTTTTCGTGCGCAAAAATGCGGAGCGGACCCGGGAGGAAACACCACTGCCCCAGATAATACCGGTAAAGGCGCAGAAGGATATAGTGGATAAACTTTCTCAAGCAGGCCTGGCGATACCAAGAACCATGGGTATGGAGCTCGATGTATTGCCGGTAAACCAGTATAGACGCTATCAAAAGGCATTTCCTGAAACCGAGATAGTTGATGTTTGGCCTTTGATACAGGAAATAAGAGCGGTTAAGTCTGATTTAGAACTGGATATTATCCGCAGGGTAGCTCATTTGTCGGATTATATGGTGGAAGTAGCACGCAGTCAGCTTAAGGAGGGCATGACAGAAGTTGAACTGGCGGCCCTAGTAGAGGCGGCAGCTCGTGCCCGCGGCCACCAGGGGCTGGTGCGCATGAGGGCTTTTAATCAGGAAGTATACTGGGGACACCTGGTTTCAGGGCCGGAAGCTGCCGAACTCAGTTTTATGGACAGTCCCACCGGAGGACGCGGGGTGGCCCGGGCTTTACCCCAGGGATCAGGATACCGCCGAATCGGACGCAATGATCCCGTGGTATTTGATTTAGTCGCTGGTATGAACGGATATGTAGTAGATCAAACCCGCACCCTGTCCTTAGGACCGTTAAACGAGCCGCTGCATAAAGCATACCAGGCTGCAATAAAAATCCAGGAAGAAATGGGCAGCATGATGAAACCCGGAATAATGGCACGGGAATTATATCATAGAGCTGTGCAAATCGCATCTGATTTTGAACTGGACCAGCATTTTATGGGGTATGGGGCTAACCAGGCCGGGTTCTGCGGTCATGGCATAGGTCTGGAATTAGATGAATTGCCGGTTATAACGCCCAATTTTGCTATGGAGCTGGTCCCGGGGATGGTAATCGCGCTGGAACCAAAATTTAATTTTCCCGGCATTGGTGTGGTAGGAGTAGAAGATACGTTTATTGTGACCCGGGATGGCAATGAAAAAATTACCCACAGCCATTATCATTTGGATGTAACCTCCTCATCAGGTGCTTAGAAGGCAACTTGTCTCCGGTTCGCAAATAAACAATTAAGCCGGCCGTGTTAAAGGTCGGCTTAATATTTAAGGCAGTGTCAGGGATATCTTTTATGTGTATTCGTATCCAAAAAATTATCATATCGTCGATGAAAGAAAAATTCAATGATGAAAGGCATGGCATTACCCCGGGGTTAATTTACCCAAAGAACACAATGCCAATCTGGTCCGCGGATTTATTCTTCTAAGATGAAGCGCCAGGCACAGAACCATTCTTCCGGATGTTCATCGGGAGGACAGCCGATACATTCGGTTTTAATCCTGGGGTCAATAGCCTTGCCAAACGCATTGTATTCTACTAAACCGGCTGATTTGCAGGGATAATCTTCCAGCCCTTGCCTTTTCCGGGCTGATTGTACCCGGCAGTCATTCATCTGAAAAATAATGCTATTTGGTGTTTCATCGATAATTGACTGTACATTAATCCGGGCATACATTCTAAACTGGAGGGCTTGTTTCAATCCGTCTAAGCCTGCTTTTTCCGGCAGGCCCAAAAATCTTTTTATGGACCAGGCCTCAAAAGGAGAAAATCTAGTCCAACAAGAGTCATTACATCGTTTGGCATCATACATGTCTGAGGAAAACTCTACGGCTTGAAACCAGACTCCGTCATTTGCCAACCAGTTGACTCCCAGTGCATCAATTAATGTGATTAATTCTTCTCGGGGCATATCCAATAATGGTTTTGGCACCCCGGATACCATTTCAAAACCTAAAGTTTTGCCCATCCGTTTCATTTGAATAGTATAACTATTCTGATAGGCCGTATCCAAAATATCCAGGGCTTTCTCAAAGCCCATCTGATGTTCCACTTCTTTAAACCAAAAAGCATGATGCATGGCTATGCGATGAAACATGTCTACTGCCAGGCGGGCTAAATCCTCCTGGTTCAAATCTTCCGGGCGGTTAACGTTTTCTTTCATAGATAACTCCTCCTCTGTTCATTCATCTCTCTTTTGCTCTATAGTTCTTCCCTCTCACCTCCAGTCTTTAGCTTCATATTCTTATTCTACTATGTTAATACAGTATCACCAGGATAATATCCTGCAAACTTTGAAAAAATTTAATTAAAAAGAAGGATTCTAATTGGTAAGCAAATAATATATAATAAAACTAATCTCATAAGTTTCAACCGTTGGAAACTAATCCCATAACAGGATCGTATTATCATTAGTATGCTTGATGCTGTCACTTCAGATAACGAACTGCACCTTTTGAAACCTGCTTAAAAAAGCGGATTTAAGTATTCATCCAGCATTCGTTCCAGCAGAAACAATAATTTTATACTCCAGCCTCTAGTCTGCTTGTGACAGGTAATGGTAAGCATCCGAATTAGTAATGCGGTTGAAGGGAGTTTAGTAATTAATTTTAAGGGGAGGTGAAGATCTAATTGTCCAAAGAGGAGTCTACGGCAACGATCCATAAACGAGGCTTAGTAATGCTAATTACCGGGAACGGGAAAGGTAAAACTACTTCTGCTTTTGGGCAGGCTTTGCGAGCGGTGGGCCAGGGATACCGCGTATGCATCATCCAGTTTATGAAGGGGAGGAAGTACGGTGAAGTTCTGGCGCTGGAAAAATATTTGCCAGAAGTGGACTTGTTCCAATTTGGGCTGGATAGTTTTGTCATGAGAGGTAATCCGGCACCGGTGGATGTTGATTTGGCTCGCCAGGGTTTTGCCAAAGCCAAAGAAGTAGTGAACAGTGGAGATTACGATATGGTAATCCTTGATGAAATTAATACTGCAGCCGATTTTAACTTAATTCCCCTGGAAGAGGTTTTAGAATTTATTAAGAATAAACCTCAGGATTTGGACCTCATTTTAACCGGCCGCTATGCACCAGAACCCATGCAAGAAATGGCTGACATGGTGAGTGAAGTTAGAGAGATAAAACACCATTATGCAGCCGGAATTAAAGATCGAGCTGGTATTGAATACTAAAACGTCAAGCAGATAGTAATCCTATACCTGAAAAATTGATTACAGAAAAGTCATTGAAGCCAGGATTAAGCCTGGCGAAAAAAAGGGTTCAATAATGTATGATTAAGGAGGGGTTTGTTTTGTTTACTCAGGAATTGTTGGATCAATCAAGCAGTTTGCGTAAAAAGTGGGAAGATGAAGTAAAAAGAATTGTAGAAAAGCGTGCCGACCAGAAAGCTAAATGGACTACCGTATCAGACCACGAAATCAAGAGGCTCTACACTCCCGAAGACATAAGTCATATGGATTTTGAGAAGGACATCAGCTATCCGGGCCAGTTTCCTTTTATTAGAGGCAACCAGGCTACCGGCTTCCGGGGCAAATACTGGACATTCAGGATGTTTTCGGGTATGGGAAGTGCAGAGGAAACCAATAAGCGTTGGCACTATTTGTTAAACAGTGGACAAACAGGTCTCAGCACTGCCTTTGATTTCCCCACACTAATGGGTTATGACACCGATGATCCCAAAGCCAGAGGTGAATGTGGCAAGTGCGGAGTTGCAATAGATACGATCGATGATTTCTTACAGCTGGTAGAAGGAATTCCATTAGGTGAAATCAGCACTTCGATGACCATAAATCCCCCGGCAACAGCACTATGGGCTATGTATTGCGCTGCAGCCGATATCAAGGGTGTACCGTTAAATAAAATCAGCGGCACCATTCAAAATGATATGCTGAAGGAATTCATTGCCCAAAAAACCCTCATGTGTCCCCCGGATCCGTCCGTAAAACTCATCAGTGATACCGTTGAATTCGGAACCAACCATGTACCCAACTGGAATACCATCAGTATCAGTGGATACCATATCCGGGAAGCCGGTTCGACAGCGGTACAGGAATTAGCCTTCACCCTGCGGGATGGTATGGAATATGTGGAAGATGTGCTTAAACGCAAAGGTCTGCCCGTTGATTCTTTTGCAGGCCGGTTATCCTTCTTCTTCAACTCTCACATCGATTTCTTCGAAGAAATTGCCAAGTTAAGAGCAGCACGCCGTATTTGGGCTCGGGCTATGCGTGACCGCTATGGCGCTAAAGATCCCAGATCCTGGTGGATGCGGTTCCATACTCAAACCGCAGGATGCTCCCTAACTGCCCAACAACCATACAACAATGTAGTGCGTACCGCTACTGAAGCGCTGGCTGCAGTACTGGGAGGAACCCAGTCTTTGCACACCAACTCATTGGATGAAGTATTATGCTTGCCTTCAGAACATGCTGTACAGATTGCCCTTCGCACCCAACAATTGATTGCCGAAGAAACAGGTGCTGCGAATACCATAGATCCTCTGGCAGGATCCTATTTTGTAGAAGCCTTAACCAATGAAATGGAAGAACTGGCCTGGGATTATATTCATAAAATCGATGAAATGGGTGGCATGGTAGCTGCCATCGAAAGAGGGTTCCCCCAGATGGAGATTTCAGATGCAGCTTATAAATTCCAGAGACAAATCGATGATGGTGAAAAAATCATGATCGGGGTAAATAAATATGTAACCGATGATAAAATAGAAATACCCCTTGTGGAAATCGATGATTCTGTTGAAACAGAGCAAATAGCGCGCTTACAAGCTGTTAAGAGAAAACGGGATGGACGCAAAGTAAGTGAGTGCCTGGATGACTTAAAACAAGCATGTAAAAAAGGCGATAATGTTATGCCTTATTGTATCGAAGCAGTTAAGAATTATGTCACTGTTCAGGAAATATGCGATGTTTATCGGGAAGTATACGGTGAATACCGTGATCCTGGACTATATTAAGAAGCAAGGGGGAGGCAAACAATATGGCAAAAAGAAGACTACGTGTAATGGTTGCAAAACCCGGACTGGATGGTCATGACCGGGGGGCCAGAGTTTTAGCCAGAGCCTTTAGGGATGCTGGTTATGAAGTAATATATACGGGGTGTCACCAGACACCAGAACAGATCGCTTCAGCGGCAATACAGGAAGACGTTGATTTAGTCGGCTTAAGCAACCTGTCTGGAGCCCACAATTATCTTTATCCTGAAGTATGCAGATTACTCAAGGAAAAAGGAGCAGAAGATGTTACAGTAATCGGGGGAGGTATTATCCCTGACAAGGATTTCCAAAAATTGTATGACGCAGGCATCAAAGCATTATTTGTACCGGGAGCCACTCTGGAATCTATTACCAGCTGGATAGACCAGAATGTGTCACCGAGGGAGTGAAATAATTAATGGAAGACAAAACGAGAAAAATCCGGGAGGGAGACATACGAGCTGTATCCCGGCTGATTAGAAATTTAGAAGACCGGATTCCGACTACCGATGAAGCCATTAGACATCTATTTCCCTTCACGGGAAAAGCTCATATTATTGGTATCACAGGTTCTCCCGGAGCCGGTAAGAGTACATTGACCGATGAACTGATTTATGCTTTCCGGCAGATGGGTAAAACCGTGGGGGTTATGGCTGTAGACCCCACCAGTCCTTTTTCCGGCGGAGCCATTTTAGGGGATCGGATCAGGATGCAGCGGCATGCGGAAGATCCCGGGGTATTTGTGCGCAGCCTGGCAACCAGGGGGGCTTTAGGCGGCCTTTCCAAGGCTGTAGGTGAAGGTATTCATGTACTGGATGCCATGGGAAAAGACATTATTATTGTAGAAACCGTGGGAACAGGACAACAGGAAGTAGAGATTATTGACCATGCCCATACCGTTATCGTGGTTTTGGTTCCAGGTATGGGAGATGAGATTCAGGCCATCAAAGCTGGGATCCTGGAGATTGCCGATATTTTTGTAATCAACAAGGCAGACCGGGAAGGGGCAGGCAAACTGTTTAAAGAAATCAGGGGAAGCCTGGATATGGCCAAAAATTTTCCCGGTGGCTGGAGGCCTCCTATTTTAATGGTGGAAAGCCTTTTTGAAACCCATTCTTTTTCTCAGAGTGTGGCGGAGTTAGCCCAGAAAACGCTGGATCACCATCAGTTATTAATCGATAAAGACCTTATGGGTGACCGCAAACGAAGAAAAGCTACTGCGGAAATGAATGAAGCCATAAGGGCCGCTGTGCTCGAGCCAGTGCTAGATGAATTGGTTTCATCCGGGCGGTTGGATGAAATGATACAAAAACTGGTAGACCGAGCATCTGACCCTTATACCATGGCTGCAGAAGTAGCCAAGCAATATCTGGCTCCCAAGAAGACCGAGGAACCATAGTTTAAAGGAGGGACGGTATCGCTTTCCCCTCGGAACTGAGGGGAAAGGCGTTCCTTTTACCAGGAACAGAGCGTTTCCTAAGGGGGGACAGCTTCAATGGCACAAAAACCCATAAAGGTGATGGTCGCCAAAGCGTCTCTGGACCAGGATGGAAAAGAAGCCAGGATATTAGCCAGGGCCTTAAAAGACCAGGGCGGAATGGATGTAATCTACACCGGACTGTACCGCAGCCTGGAAGAGATTGCTGAACAGTCATTACAGGAAGACGTGAATATTGTTCTCTTATTGATTCACACCTCCGCACCTATGGACATTTATCCGCCATTGCGCAGGGAACTGGACCAGCGGGGCGGGGAAAACATTGTTTTAACTGCAGGAGGTCATATACCCAGGGTGAATAAAGAAGCATTACAAAAAACAGGCGTTGTAAAAAAGGTTTTTGATTACGGAACTTCTGCTGCAGGAATTATTGACTGGATACACCGGGAATTAAAGGTCTGATATGGTTGCAACAATTTATAGAGAAAAATACAGTGAAATAAATGGATGGTCTATCTGAGGGGGGTTATTCTTGAGCGAGATTTTAAAAACTGTTTCGGAAGAGGAAATGAAAGAGAGAGTCAGAGAACTGGCCAAAAACAATTTCCGTTCCGGGACCAACTGTGCGGAATCTGTCTATCTGGCCTTATATGATGCGGGTTTAATAGATTTTCCCCGGGAGACGGTAGCTCTAACCACTGCGTTTGGTGGGGGCATAGGTCTTTCCGGT
The DNA here is from genome assembly GCA_003558625.1 of Syntrophomonas sp. Taxonomy (GTDB): domain Bacteria; phylum Bacillota; class Syntrophomonadia; order Syntrophomonadales; family Syntrophomonadaceae; genus PWPP01. Next base: position 7,809 of record PWPP01000089.1, on the reverse strand, counting down.
GGGTTATGCGGAGCCTTGGCCGCTGCTATTATAGGAGTAAGTGCTGTACATGGGCGGCGTAATCCCCAGCAGGGAGAAATGAAGGAAATTGTCAACCAGCTTTACGGCAATCCGGGTTTATACCGATTCTTTAACCAAATACCCCATCGGTTTTTGGAGCAGTTTGGATCTACGGATTGCGAGGAATTGAACAAGGATTTTGAATGGACCGAAAAAGACCGGGCCCGTAACTGCATGAAAATCACAGTGGAATCTGCTGTTATGGCGGTAGAGTTTATTTATCAGGGAGACCGGGAAGGTTACGGACAGCCTTTTGGTAAAAACATGGCTGGAAAAGTCTAGAGCTAAAAGAAAACGGTAACCCAACATGTAAACGCCGGAAGCTGAATGTTTCCGGCGTATATTTTTATAATTAGGAGATGAAGGTTTTGCAAGAGCCGTTAATGATGCATATAAATTATACGGTATATTTACAGGATGATCACCTCATTCTTGTGGACCGTCGTTTTTTACCCCGGAAAATCATAAGATATACCTGCCAAAAGTATGAAGATGTTGCCCGGGGGATTGAAGATATGGTGGTGCAGGGAGCGGGAGATATTGCCATTACTGCCGGGTATGGGCTTTATATGGCCCTTAGGGATATCGAAGACCAGCCCGGAACTACCGTCCAAGAAGGAAAAATCTATGCTTTAAAGGTTAAAGAACGCTTGGTGGCTACCAGGCCTACGGGCTTTCATTTAAAAGCCCTCTTGAACAAGGTGTTGGAAGGAATTGAATGGGAAAGCGGGGATTGGTCACAACAAGTATTAAGAATGATAGAAAACGCTATCACTAAACAACAACTTCGTTCAGAATTAACCGGGAATTGGGCTGCAACCCTTCTTGAAGACGGAGATACCATATTGACCCACTGTTTTCCAGGGGCGGCTATTTTATACATGTTAAAAAAAGCCCGGGAGGAAGGAAAAAAAGTCAAGGTCATTGCTTCAGAAACCAGGCCTTATCTGCAAGGAGCTCGCTTAACTGCCTGGTCAACGTCAGAATTGGGTATACCTACTACATTGATAACGGACAATATGGCAGCATATTGCATGAGTCAGGGTATGATTACCAAAGTTTTCACAGCGGCAGACCGCATTGCCATGGATGGAACCGTAGCCAATAAAGTGGGAACGTTTCAACTGGCTTTAGCGGCAGCACACCATAAGATACCTTTTTATATTTTAGGTTATGGGGGGCCGGACAGCCGCTGTGCCCTGGGCCAGGATATTCCCGTCGAGGTCAGGGATCCTATAGAAGTGTTAACCTTTCAGGAGCAAAAAATTACCGGAGACAAAGTTGAAGGTTTTTATCCTGCTTTTGACCTAACCCCGCCCTACCTTATTGCGGGAGTAATAACAGACCGGGGAATCATTTCGCCTGACAGTGTAGCGAAATACTGGTCTTTGCCAAAAGTCAACGTTGTGGCAGAAACATAAAACCTGCAAATTCAAAGCGATAGCAAGTAATATTATGGCTTATGGATTATAGTTGAAAAGTCAAGCAGGGTGATAAACCAATGGAGGGAGGCTTACTCATGCTCGAATTGGGAGACAAGGTCATTGTATTTGAACCCAGACATCCCTTTTACCGTTTTACCGGAGAGGTGATCGGTAGAAGAGGGGTGAAACCACCTGATGATACCTGGATGCTGATCTTGATAAACAACCGCCGCAGAACCTATTTGATACCAGAATCGATGCTGAAATTAGAAAAAGACTACCGGGCACAGGAACAGGCAAAAGAGGATTAGCAAGAAGCATACAATGAATAATCAGGGCAGGCTTGTTACTCAATGAGTAGCAGGCCTGCCATTTTTAATTCCCCGGGGATAAAATCCAGGGAAGCCCCCAATTTGCTTGCGGTGGCCAGAACATTAATCCCCATACCTTCCATCGAGGGGCGTGCAGATTGGGGGAACCGGCAATCTGTGCCGGTTTGGTTCAGGACAATACAGGTATCACACAATTTGCACTCTCCGGCAGATAGCCCCAGAGCCAGGGGAAAACCAAAAGCGAAGGCCTGCTTTTCCAGGCTAATTAATTTCTCACTTAATAACAGGGCTTGCCTGTGAAACTGGTCCCGCAGCTCTTTTTCAAGGATATTGCTGATTTGCAATATGACCAGTAAAGCAAAGGTGTATTGTCTGATGGTTGCCCGCACCTCATTAACCGGGGGCAGGTGTGGTGGGCACATCAGATTTTTATTGTAATTCCCGCACATATTTATCCGGCACTGCAGGCGCACCCGCTCATCGAGAACAATGTCCCGGGCCAAAAAAAGCTGGGTACTCTTAAAGTCCAGTTTTTGAGCCTCTTCTTCCAGTTTTAGCATTTTCTCCATCTGAGTTCGTAAATTCAAAGTAGATCTCCTTTAATTTTTTTCCTTACAGAGTAACATTCGGGTTTGGTCATTGGAAAGTCACCTGGTAAATGTTTGCCCGTCATGTCTTTTCCGGCAGCCACAAGCAATTTCCGAAAGATGGAAACAGTGGTTTGCAACATTATCAACGACACGAAATTGCCGGTTAATTGGGCTGGATCAGCGGTAAACATATTCCTCCGGCATGCTTTCATGTGCTTTTGCTTTTGGTACGCACTTATATCTTGCCCAATATATCTTATATCTTTCATAATAGTATACAATGAATAACCCTGGTAGTGAAGATGGCGTTCAAGCCATTCACCAATTAAACTAAAAAAGCCGGACTGTGAAGCCCGGCTTTTTTTCTTGATTTAGATTTTTTCCAGATTGGCGGCACATACTTTATAGGGTGGTATTTTAGCAACGGGATCCAGGGGTTCGGATAAGGTCAGCAGATTAGCGGCTGCCTCTTTATAATGGAAAGTGGTAAACACCACATTTTCTTCCAAAATATCCGTTAGTTTGGCCCGTAGTTCAATGCTGCCTCTTCTGGTGCTTAGTTTGACAAACTCACCTTCGACAATGCCCATCCGGGAAGCGGTGTTGGGGTGGATTTCCACCTCATTGTAAGGTTTGTGCTCTTCCAGGGCGGAAGACCGCCTGGTCATAGTTCCGGTATGGTAGTGGTATAATTGTCTTCCGGTAGTCAGGATAAAGGGATACTCATTATCTGGATGTTCCGCAGGCCCAATGTATTCCACTACATGGAACAGACCCAGACCCCGGTTGAATTTTTCTTTATGCAGGATCGGGGTTCCCGGATGCTCTTCGGTCGGACAGGGCCAGTGCAGGCCTGTGGCTTCAATGCGGTCATAAGAGATACCGGCATAGGAAGGGGTCACGGTCCGGATTTCTTCGAAGATTTCCCCGGGAGAAGAATACTTCATGGGATAGCCCAAGCGGTTGGATAGTTCACAGATGATTTCCCAGTCCTGTTTGGCATTGCCGAGGGAACTGATGGCCTGCCTCACCCGTTGCACCCGTCTTTCGGTATTGGAGAAGGTGCCGTCTTTTTCAGCAAAGGTGACTCCGGGGAAAACAACATCTGCTTTTTCGGCCGTTTCGGTGAGAAAAATATCCTGGACCATTAAAAACTCCAGTTTATTTAGGGCTTCCTCAACATGGTGCAGATCGGGATCGCTCAACATGGGGTTTTCACCAATAACCAGGAGTCCTTTTAATTCGCCGTCATAGGCTTTATTTATAGCATCGGTCAGAGTTAAACCATTTTTGTCCGGTAGTTTGTCTACCTTCCAGGCTGTCTCGAATTTCTGGCGGACGGGTTCATCTACGACTTTCTGGTATGCAGTTAAGACGACGGGCAGCGCTCCCATGTCACAGGCTCCCTGGACGTTATTTTGGCCCCGGAGGGGATTGACTCCGGATCCAGGTTTACCCAGGTTGCCTGTGACCAGGGCCAGGTTGCATATAGATTTTACATTATCGGTTCCGGTGCTGTGCTGGGTTACTCCCATAGCATAACAAACTGCAGCAGCTTCTGCTTCGGCATAAATCCGGGCGGCCTTTTTAATATCTTCAGCCGGCACTCCGGTAATTGTGGATACATATTCCGGGGTATATTTGGCTATCGATGCAGCAACATCTTCATAGCCTTCCGTGCGTTGGTCTACAAATTCCTGGTCTAATAACCCTTCGCTGATAATCACATTGATCATCCCGTTGATCAGGGCTACATCGGTACCCGGTTTAAAGCGCATATATACATCGGCGATTTCTGCCAACTCTATTTTGCGGGGATCGGCTACGATTAACTTGGCGCCGTTCTCCCGTACGTTCTTGCGGATTTTGTAACCGATAACAGGATGGTTTTCGGTGGTGTTGGTTCCAATTAGGAAGATGGCTTTGGCATCCTTCTCCAATTCGGCGATGGAATTGGTCATGGCACCGCTGCCAAATGCTGCCCCCAGACCGGCGACAGTGACAGAGTGTCAGAGGCGGGCGCAGTGATCTACGTTATTGGTACCAATGACCGCCCGCATGAATTTCTGGGCCAAATAATTTTCCTCATTGGTAATGCGGGCCGAGGCAAACATGGCCAGGGCATCGGGACCACTCGCTTCTTTGATTTGTTTGAGTTTAGCGGCGGCAAAATCCAGGGCTTCATCCCAGGATGCCGGTTGAAGTTCTCCGTTTTTCCGGATTAAGGGAGTGGTTAACCGGTCTTCAGCGTGGATGAAATCCCAGCCGAAACGGCCTTTCACACACAGTGCTCCCTGGTTCACGGGACTGTATCTTTCATCCCGGTTGGAACTGACCCCCACTACGGTGTCATCTTTTACGTTTAACTCCAGGGTGCAGCCGGTCCCGCAATAGGTGCAGGTGGTCAGCACCTTTTCTACCTGGTAGGGTTTTCCTTTGCCCATGGAAACTTTGCTGGTCAGGGCTCCTACCGGGCATACCATGATGCACTGGCCACAGAATACGCAGGTGGAATCAGCCAGGTTGCCGTCAAAAGCGGTGGAAATTGCAGCGTGATGACCCCGGTCCTTGACATTGATGGCTTCGGCTCCGGTGATTTCTTTACAGACCCGGACGCATTTGGTGCACATGATGCACTTGTCGTAATCACGTTCGATAAAGGGGTTGGGATCTTCTTTGGAGAAATGGATTATTTCCCCGGCAAAACGACTTTCTTTGACGCCATAGCGGTAACAGTAATCCTGCAGGCGACAGTCCCCGTCTCTTTCACAGGTGTGGCAGCTTAAGTCATGGCGGGCTAAAAGCAGTTCTAAAATGATTTTGCGAGCTTCAACCACACTGGGGCTTTCGGTTTCTATTTCCATACCGTTTTCTGCCGGCATGACACAGCTGGCCAGAAGGTTCCAGCGGCCCTTGGCTTCTACCACGCACATACGGCAGGATCCGGCCAGTTGCAAGTGGGGATCATGACAGAAGGTGGGGATGTCTGCTCCTGCCTGGCGGCACGCTTCTAAGAGCATGGTCCCTCGGGGAACCTGGATTTCTTTTCCGTTGATGGTTACGTTGATCATTTTCTAACCTCCTTTCCTCGTTTATAGGAATTTCCGTTTATATTCATGTTCAAAATGCTGCAGGGTGGACTGGATGGGAATGGGGGCTGCTTGTCCCAGGCCGCAGAAAGATGCATTTTTCATAACCCGGCCCAGTATTTTCAAGGTATCCAGGTCCCCGGCATTGCCCAGCCCGTCATTGATAATCTCCATGAGTTCAAAGGCGCGGAAGGTGCCTTCACGGCAAGGATTGCATTTGCCGCAGGACTCATGCTCAAAGAACTTGGCGATGCGGGTGACCACATCTACGATGTCCCGGGTTTCGTCCAGTACCAGAACGGCTCCCGAGCCCAGTGCGGCCCCGATGGCACTCATGGAATCAAAATCGATGGGGGTATTCAGGTTTTGTTCCGGGATAAAGGCCCCGGAGGTTCCTCCTACTTGCACCGCTTTGAACTTTTTGCCGTTTTTGATGCCCCCGCCCAGGGTGTAGATGACATCGCGTAAGTTGTAGTCCGTGGGGACTTCAAAGTAGGTGGCGTTGTTGACATCCCCGGTTAAGGTTAGGATTTTGGTGCCGGGGTATTTGGGAGCCCCGATGCCGGCAAACCATTCTCCACCGTTGCTGAGGATATAGGGTAGGGCGGCAAAGGTCTCTACGTTGTTGACGATGGTGGGCACACCCCAGAGTCCTTCCACACCGGGAAAGGGGGGTTTGAAGCGGGGTTCTCCCCGATTACCTTCGATGGATTCAATCAGGGCGGTTTCCTCACCGCATACATAAGCTCCGGCTCCCATGCGGACTTCGATATCAAAATCTCCCAGGACTCCGGCCTCCTTAGCACTGTCAATGGCCTTGTTTAACAGGTCTACCACATAGGGGTATTCTCCCCGGCAGTAGATATAACCCTTGGTAGAGTCGATAGCGGTGCCGCAGATGGCCATGCCTTCCAGTACCGCCTGGGCGTTTTTCTGGCAGATTATGCGGTCCTTATAGGTTCCGGGCTCTCCTTCATCCAGGTTACAGACCACATACTTGACCGGTGCCTCGGGGACAAAGCTCCATTTCAGACCGGCGGGAAATCCGGCTCCGCCCCGGCCCCGTAAGCCGGATTTTTTGACTTCTTCAATCACATCCTTGCGGCTCATGGCGCGGGCTTTTTCCAGGCCCTTGTAACCGCCGACTTTTATATATTCACCCGCGTTTTCCGGGTTGATCTGGTCGGCATATTCCAGGATGATTCTTTTTTCTTCAGCCATGATTTGGTATCCCTCCTTTCATTACTTAAATGGGGCCAGGACCTCGGCGATCCTTTGGGGATCAATATTGCCAATGGGGTCACTGTTAACTGTTATGACCGGCGTGACCTGGCACTGTCCGATACATTCGGTAAGTTCCAGGGTAAACTTGCCGTCAGGTGTGGTTTCCCCTACGGCGATACCCAGGTGGTTTTCCAGGGCTTTTAATACTTCATCGGCTCCGGCTACATGGCAGGGTGCACTTTCGCACATACGGATGATATACTTGCCCCGTTTTTCAAAGGACAGATAGGAATAAAAGGTACCAACCCCGTAAGCTTCCGCTTCCGAGAGCTTGAAGACCCGGGCCGCTTCCCTGAAGGCCTCGGCGGGAATATAATTGTATTCTTTCTGCAGGGCATGGAAGGCTTCGATGATCCCTCCCCGGGTGTCTTTGACACTGGCAATGATGTCTTTGTAGTTGCTCATTTTTTCACCTCACTTATAAAAAATGTTTTGCGTAAAATCCCAAAAAAAATGATAAGGCTGAAAAAATAATCAGCCTTTCATTTTTACTGCCTGCCTTTATTTTCTCAGATAGACAAACCAGTAGAAGCCACCGACAAATACGGCTCCGGCAAAGATATTCCCCAGGGTTACCGGGATCAGGTTGCTCATAATGAAGTTGCCGTAGGTGAAGAAGGAAACTACATCGCCGGCACTTGCCATACCGACTTTTTCGGCAGCGGCTGCGGCTTCCGGAGCGGCCTGGGCGATATGGATACCCATGGGAATAAAAAACATATTGGCAATGCTATGCTCAAAGCCGCTGGAAACGAAGGCCATGATGGGGAAAAAGCAGCTGAAAATCTTTCCGATAACATCTTTGGCCGCAACAGCTAACCAGACCGCCATACAAACCAGCCAGTTACAGAGAATACCCCGGAGAAATGCCTGGTACCAATCGAGACTCATTTTTCCTTTGGCAATGGCCACGGCCTGGGCTCCCTGGGCGGTGAGGGCGCTTGCATCACCCCAGTAATTAGCGCCAAATATAATATAGACTAGCAATAGAGATCCGATGAAGTTAGTAAAAAAGACTACTGTCCAGTTT
>PWPP01000021.1 GCA_003558625.1 Syntrophomonas sp. | reverse complement strand
TCCACTGTAGGCCATCCAGCCGGCTATAAACAGAACCAGGATGATATCGCTGACCTGCGCCTGGTAACCGGTACTGCGGTTTAGGATGCGGGTTAACAGGAGCAAAAGGAACAAGGGCAACCAGGGGGGAGGAGAATAAAAGAGGACATAAAAAAACAGGGGAATGAGGGCGGTAAAGGCAGACCACTCCCAGGCGGGATCAATTTCCCGGTTCAGAGCCCAGGTCAGAAAAATGCCGATACCACCCATTAACGCCTGCGCCATGGCCGCTCCCAGCTCATAACCGGCATAACTCTTATACCCTCCCAGAACCAGGACGGTTATCATAACCACATAAGCCAGAACCCGGTTGGTGCGGTAATTGAAATCAAGAGGCCGCCCGATCCCGGTTAAGGGATTCATCTCCCTCCACCTCCAATATTTTCTGCCTCGGACAAGGGTTATATACAGTTTATTATACCCCCGGGAAATGGTGAAATAACAAATATGCATAAGAAACTTAAGATTCAGTAATATATATAGAAATATGGAGGAAGCGGCTTCCTTTTGACGTAGAATAGAACTATAGCTTTTGGTTATAGAATGCATTTTTGGCTCTAGAGTTATTCTATTATAAAGGAGGAGGAACATATGGTGATGGTAGGAAAGCCGGCTCCGGAATTTGAAACTATGGCCTTTGTTGATGGCGGGTTTAAAAAAATCAGTTTGTCCGATTATAAAGGAAAATGGGTCCTGCTCTGTTTTTATCCGGGAGATTTCACTTTTGTCTGACCGACGGAATTGTCAGCAGTTGCTGCACGTTACCAGGTATTACAGGATCTGAATGTTGAGGTTATCTCCATAAGTGTGGATAGTGAATTTTCCCATAAAATCTGGCAGGAAGTAGAGCTTTCCAAAATGGTGGAAAACGGTGTACCTTTCCCCATGGCCTCGGACCGGGGCGGAAAAATCGGCACCCTTTACGGTGTTTACAGTGAAGGCGGCGGGGTCAATGTCCGGGGACGCTTCATCATCGACCCGGAAGGGATCATTCAAGCCTTTGAAGTCTTGAGTCCCCCGGTAGGGAGGAACTTCGAGGAGAGCATCCGCCAGATCCAGGCCTTCCAGCATACCCGGGAAACCGGTGAAGTCATGCCGGCCGGCTGGCAGCCGGGCAAGCCCACCCTGAAGCCCAATAAGGATATGGTGGGGAATGTGTGGAAAGTATGGAAGCCTGAAATCTAATAGCGGCCCGAATTCCATTAAAGCTCCCCGGTCTTACCCCGGGGAGCTTTTAAGCGCCTGCCATTATGCCGGTGCCGCCAGGAAGGTTCTTTTGCGCTCCTACAGGATACGGTTCGATGAAACAACCGTTTCCAAGCGCTATTATGTCTTTAGTTCCGGCTCTTGTTCATTGGGGATTTCCGCCTGGGCCCTGGGATTAAAGGGGCTGGTACGGGCCTCCAGGGAAAAGAGGTAAGGATATTGGTTTTTTAAATACCCCAGGTATTCGATATAGAGGGCCGCCAGCAACCGGTATGCTCTCTCGATATCCTGCATCAGGTGCCGGTGATCGGCCTGGCTCAGGTTTTGCAGATTTTTTCTTCGTTCCAGTTCATTCTCGATATGCAGCACGGCCCACAACTGGTTGGAAAAGGTCTCATGCTCCGTTAGTACCGGACTTTCCAGGAGCCTGACCAGGTGATGCCGCTTGGGGGTTAAAAAATCCCGCAAGGCTTCCAAATCTTCCCCGCTGAAATGGATATCATACTTCATGCCTTCCACTTCGGTTTTAAACTGCTGCAGGTCTTTTTCCTTCCAGGAGGGGGAAAGGTTGAATTTCTCCTTTGCGTGGATGTCCACCGTGCTCCGGCTTATAATCCGGGATAGCAGTTCATGGCCGATGTCAATAAAAAAGGTCCCCACGATCATATTCATTTTTATTTTCTTGTTGGTTTTTTCCCGGCTGCCTATCAACTTGTTGATCACAAAAGTCACCAGGAATACATTAATGGGCAGAAAACCGAGTTGCGCCATCACGTATTTGCCGATGAACTCCGGATCCCGGAAAATAAGATAATTAATGGTATAAAAAAACAATGACGTAATAAGCAGCGTTGATCCCAGGATGATAAACCACCTGGTTCTGGAGTTTGCCACTGGATCATCCCCCTCATGTTTTTTCCCGGTCCTATTATTACAGGATTTTGCCTAACCGGGTTAAAACCATTATATACCACCTGGAAACAGGCGCAAGAGGTAGGCAAGGTATTTTTCGGGTAAATAATTCGGCCAACCGGGGAAGGTTTCTTCACCACCAGCCCGTATTCGACATTGGCTTTTACGGTCATATGGGTGAAAATTCCAAAGTGCTGAAAGACCATCGCAATTTTTGTCTGTCTAAATGTATTGAGCTGCTCTTTTGTATATTGGGTGATATCTTTCGCCATCCACAAAGATCTTGCTCAATTCTTCTACCCGGATCTGCTCCTTTATAATTATTAAAAAGACCGTATCCTTTATTATCTTAATGGCTTCGCATTATGCACTTTTAAAAAAATCCTTATATAGAGAAAGAAAAGGAGAGAAAACACCAAGGCTGCTTCCTATGGCGTTGCTTGATCCATAAGGCCGGGGGTGTTATGAACGGTGCCCCATCTGCAAGCTTTTTCGGGACCCTGTTCGCGGTTTCTTTTTTAAAACCTGCTTATGCCGTTTTTTAGGTTTTATGGCTTCTATTCGCCGTATAGGGTCCTTTCCGGGGCGGGCGGCAGGGCTGGCTGAGTCTTTGGTTTTTTTGGCTGCGAAACCGGTCCATGGTTACCTCAATCCGGGTTTTCAGCCACCGGGGATCAAATTCTGACCGGTATATGAACCGGGCTTCACTGGCATGATCCCAGTCTTCCCCTTTATGTAATCCCGGCACCCGGTTAAAAAGGGGAGAACCAGGTAAGGGAAGGGGCAGGTTGAAAGATATTTCGTCCAAAGGCAGGGACAGGGCCAAAGAAAAGGTTTTTTCCACACTGGCCACGGTTTCTCCGGGATAACCCACAATGAAAAAACCGGCCGTGGCAATGCCCCCCCTATGATAAAGATGCACTGCTTTCATGATGTCGGCTACCTGTATCCGCTTTTTCATCAGCTGCAGGGTCCGGTCACTGCCTGATTCCAATCCCAGGTAGACCTTGCTGCAGCCGGCTTCCTTCATGACCGCAACCATTTCCGGAGTAACCTTATCCACCCGGGACAGACAGCTCCAGGAAATATCCAGGCCCCGCTCGTTTTTTTCCCGGCAAAAGTGCTCTAAGAACTGTAAATCCAGGGTAAAGGAATCATCTGCAATCCAGAGTCGATTGTATCCTAACCGGATAATCTGCCCCATGTCGGCAAAGATCTGCTCTAATTTCGGCTTCCGGAAGAGGCTGCCCCATATGGGCTTGGAGCAAAAATCACACTGAAAGGGACAGCCCCGGGTAATAATTATGTTGCTGCACTTACACCCGGTATGCTCTTCCCAGACTTGCTGGTAGCGGGCATGATCCATCCAGCTACGGTCCGGAAGCGGTAGCTTTTCCAATACTGCTGCCGGGTAATGACAGGGGGAGATGGATACCTCCTGTTCCCTGATCCGGCCATATAAGCCGGGATACTCTCCTGCATTCATCCTATCCAGGGCCCGGAGGGTTTTGCCATTGGCTATATATTCCCGGCAAAAACGGGGAAAATGCACGTCACATTCACCCCGGAAGACCAAATCAAATTCAGGCACAAACTGTTCCGGATAAAGGGTGGGCAAAGGTCCCCCGGCGACAAACAGGGTATGGGGGAGACGGGGCCGGAGTTCCTGCAGTAGCTGGCGGGCACTGCGGCTGTAGCTTACCATCACATAAATGCCTATCAAGGCCGGCTGCCGGCGGCCTATTTCCTCTACAACCTCTTTCGGGGAGCGGAAGGTGCAGTCACAGGGCCAAACATTTAGCCCCAGTTCTTTCATCTGCGCCGACAGCGAAGCTATACCCAGAGGAGGAAAAACCTTGGGCACGGGATCGTTTTCCCTGAAATAGGGGTTGATTAAGACAATGAGGTCAGACATGTAAATTCCACCTTATATCTGCATTTTACAACCTGCAACGGTCTGTAGGGGGTCAGCTCAATTATAAAACCGGCCCAGCAGAGGTTAGGCGCTTCTTCCCGACCCCAGTATAGGCGGGCTTTCGCTTCTCCTTCCACTTCCAGTCCGGAAATGGAAAAAGCCCACCCGCTGTCGGGGTCACAAAGCCAGGTAGGATCCATCATCGCCGGCACCTGCTCCCAGCCGGAGGGAGGCAAAATAAACTGCCCTCCCCGCCAGCCCCGGGAAAAAAAATCTGCCCCCAGTTCATTTAACAGACATACCTGGGGTAATTTCTGTTGCCGGGCAGTGATGACACACTCTATTTCCAGGGCATGGCCCTGTTGTTGATATTTAATGGTAGTTTCTCCCCGGGAAGGAATCGGCCGTAAATGCGGCTGCAGGGAAAACCGGGAAAGGAGTTTCTGGCCCAGACCCAGGCAATAGGGCTGCAGCCAGGGGGCTTTTTTATACATGGAGGTAACGATTTCCAGAGCACAGGTTAAAAGGGGTACATCCATATCCTGTTTGCCCCAGGAAATCCTGGTGTCCATAGGGAATTCTTTAATGATGCCCTGATCGGCTCTTGTTTCCGGGAAACCGGCACGGGCAAAGACGGTGGCCGTAGGATATTTAAAAGCCGGGCTGCCCAAACCCATGCCTTCCCGGGTAAGATTTCGTTCTCCCAGAAACACCAGCATGCCCCGGGCCAGTCCGGCTGATTTCCCCTCCCCCGGGTATTGGCTATCACTTAAAAAACGGATTTCCCGCAGCCTCATCCCTCCCCTTGACCTTTCATTGGGCGGGGTTTGTAGGTGCTGATCTAGCCGATCTTTTCCATAGGCTGCTCACAGCATACCAGTTCCCCTTTGCCTTCATGGGTTACTGTTACTTCATTGCCACAGACATTGCAACGGTATTTTTCACCAACCTGAGTCATACAATCACCTCCCTTATAGCATTATACTATATATGGAAGTTAAAATGCTATTTTGCTATAATTTCCCTTTTGGCGTGATTTGCAAGAAAATCCGCTCCCTGCTGATGCAAAGCGTCAGCAGGGAGCGGATCGAAACATAAGGAGTTGGTTGATCATTATTCTCTGTTTTGACTAAGCTCATTCTGGACGGCCTGGAGTTCTTTTTCCAGTCGCTCCCGGTACTCTTGCAGCATTTCCTGCCGGGCCGGTCCTTCATGCAGCATTTCCTGCCCGGCTAATCCTCCCACACGGTTCAAAAACCGGCGTCCTATACCATAGAGCATTAACCTTCCCATGCCTCGGGCTAAGCCCATGCCCATTCCCAAGCCTCTGCCCAGACCTCTGCCCATCATGGCATTCATACCTCCCCCCAGGCTATCATTTCCTGTTCC
>PWPP01000075.1 GCA_003558625.1 Syntrophomonas sp. | reverse complement strand
CAGGTCTGCCAGGGTAACATCCACTTCATGTCCAACCGCAGATATGACCGGGATTTCAGAAGCAAAAACGGCCTGGACCACCTCTTCGCTGTTAAAAGCCATAAGATCTTCAATGCTTCCCCCGCCCCGGGCTACAATAATCACATCTACCTGGCCATATTCATTTAAATCGTTCAAAGCCTGGACGATTTGCCGGGGCGCACTGTATCCCTGAACCAGCGCATGAGCGACGATGATCTCTACTCCCGGGTTTAGTTCCCGTACCACCTTTATGATATCACGGACCGCTGCCCCGTGCCGGGAACTGACTACACCCAGCCTTCGCACCTGGCCAGGCAGGTTTTTTTTGCTGCTGAGATCAAAATACCCTTTCCGGGCCAATTTTTCTTTTAACTGCTCCAGATACAAGAACAACTCGCCAAGGCCAAAAGGCTGCATTGTTTCAACATAAACCTGGTATCTGCCTTGTTTGACAAAAACAGATACCCTGCCTTGAAGCAAAACTTCTCGGCCATCTTCAGGTACAAAATCCAGATTTTGCACCTGGCTTTTAAACATCACACAGCTGACTGCTGCTGTATCATCCTTTAAGGTAAAGTACATATGTCCTGATTTCTGGTACAATCTTAATCCTGATATTTCTCCCTTGAGCAGTAGATTACTGAGGAGCTCATCCTGTGCCATCAGGTCCAGGACGTAACCATTAAGCTCTTTGACCGTTAAAAACTTATCCATGTTTACGCTCCCAGGCATCTTGCTGTGCTCCGGAAAAAGAAAAACCATCGGTTTTTACTGCCGATGGGATCCTTATCTTGTCTGGTAAAACAGGGCTGGTCCGGCATACCTCTTCCATGGCTTCTCCTGCGGGAAAATCCAGCCCCATGGCAACACCTACCCGGTCCACTAACAGACCGGAATTAAGGTCATGGTTGCATAACATCACATATACTTTGAGCATTATTCTCTCAACACATAAGCCCTGGTCCTGTTCATTAACCAGGGCCAGGGATGTAGTATAGGCGCTGCTATCAATGCCTAGAAAGAGCTTCATGATTCCCTCTCTCCATAAACTTTATCTAAAATAGCATTGACGAAGCTGGATGAGTTCACATCTCCATACGTTTTGGCAATTTCGATGGCTTCGTTAATAGCTACAACAGGTTGGGCTTCATCCAAATACAGTATTTCACTGATGGCTGTTCGCATAATATTCCGGTCCACCGAAGGCATTCTTTCCAGGCTCCAATCCCTGGAAAGAAGCTGGATTTTAGCATCTATGGAATGGCGATGATCTAAATATCCCTGGATCAGTTTCCAGGAAAAGCCCTTATTCAACTCGGTAATTTGATTCTCCCCGGTAAGGTATCCAAACACTTCTTCAGGGTCAGCATTCACCTGATCTACCTGAAATAAAACCTTGAAAGCAATTTCTCGTGCTTTCCTTCTGCTCAAATTATTCTTCCCTCCATACTATTTGTCTGGAAAAAATTGTTTAAACCATGCTCTGATATCACCATTTTCGTCCAGCCGCTTGCCAATAAAATATCCCAGCGCTATACATAAAACAATGAAGGCCGTTTTCCAGAAACCATAATTAATAAATAATATACTGGCGATAAGGCCTAGTATTACTCCAATAACTTTTCCCCTATGCTCCTGAATGAGTGAAGCTAAATATTTTTCCCACATGATGACACCTCCTTATTTGGCTGCGGTTTTCGTCACTGCGGCTGCATGATCTATAAATACCTTGATTTCAGCTACT
The DNA here is from genome assembly GCA_003558625.1 of Syntrophomonas sp. Classification (GTDB taxonomy): domain Bacteria; phylum Bacillota; class Syntrophomonadia; order Syntrophomonadales; family Syntrophomonadaceae; genus PWPP01. Next base: position 3,779 of record PWPP01000075.1, on the reverse strand, counting down.
TGCAGCCCGCCAATCACTTCGAGGTCCTCTTTCACCACATTTTGCAAATCCTGGCTCAGTTCGGGCACACTCATTTCAGGATTAATCACAGTGTGCAAGGTAACAAAAAGTCCCGATGTTTTGTATTTCACTGTTGACTCTACATCCTTAACCCCTTCTATTTTTTTCACAGCCTTACTTATGATTACCTTAATAGCAGGGATACTCATCACAATATCTCCCATTAAGCCTTTTACAACGATTAAATTTTTCGTGCCCTTGCTTCTTTTCAAGGAAGAAAGCAAGGTTGATACAGCAATTACAGCTATAATGATGGCTATTACACCGGCAATCATCCGGTTTTGAGGAGTAGCATAGGCTAAATCTATATAGCGTATGAGAATATTTTTCATCCCCATTGCCGCTACCAGGGCGGCGCCGGACACGGCAAGCAATACCAGACTATAAAGAAAAATCACCAGTCTCCAAATCGGAGTCACAATAACCTCCCCTTCCCTTAACATTGATACAGATAACCCCCTGAATAAAACAGGGGGCATCTCCATCCGCACGTGTCAAATGTCTTGAAAAAATTAAGCTATATGTAGGTTTCTTCTTCAACCGGCTTTTCTTCAGCTGCGGGCTTTTCTTTTTTCATCGAAACGGAGAGAATATGAACATTTACTGCGGTAACTTTTAGGCCCGTCATGCTTTCCACGGCCATTTTTACTTCTGATTGTATGTTGGCTCCTACTTCTGGTATGGGGTATCCGTATTCCAGGACTGCAAACACATCAATACTGGCAGTATCGTTGCCCACCTCAACTTTTACGCCTTTGCCATAGGTTTTTCTCCCCAGTTTTTCTACTAACTCATTACCCCAACCGCCGCTCATAATGACACCTTCTACTTCAGCGGCAGCTAGACCGGCTATCGTAGCTACAACTTCATCGGCAATACGAATAGCTCCCAATTCGTTGTCAATCTTGGGCTTATTGTTTTCCATCATCTTCACCTCCATTTTTTATTATACGTTTAGTTTAACAAAAATATACAATACAAGCAAATCCGGGTGCTAAATATAAGTAAGAGTGCTTAAATATTCATCCTTCTTTGCACAAAATTGGTGTACGCTTCTCCCTTTATAAAGAAGGCATTATCCAGTACCTGGAGATGAAACGGAATAGTGGTGGCAATATTCTCTACCACAAACTCATTTAATGATCGCCGCATGCGGCTGATAGCCTCCTCCCGGTCGCGTCCCCATACGATCAGCTTCGCCACCATGGAATCATAATGCGGGGGGATCACATAGCCGCTGTAAACAGATGAATCCACTCGGACTCCGGGACCTCCCGGAATCAGGTATTGTCCTACCCGGCCCGGGCAAGGACGAAAATCATGGGCCGGATCTTCGGCATTAATGCGACATTCTATGGCCCACCCGTTCATCACAACCTCTTCCTGTTTTATCGATAGTTTCTCCCCTGCCGCAATCCGGATTTGTTCTTTCACAATATCAATCCCGGTAACCATTTCCGTAACCGGGTGTTCCACCTGGATCCGGGTATTCATTTCTATAAAATAGTAATTCTTATTCTTATCCACCAGAAATTCGATGGTACCCGCATTCACATAATTGACTTGCTGCGCCGCCTTTATCGCAACCCTTCCCATCTCAGCCCGGAGATCCTGGTCCAAGAAGGTGGAAGGTGATTCCTCCAGCAGTTTTTGGTTTCTTCTTTGAATAGAGCAGTCTCTTTCGCCCAGATGAATAATCTGGCCGTATTCATCCCCCAAAACCTGTATTTCTATATGGCGGGGTTCTTCCAAATATTTTTCCAAATATACTTCATCATTGCCGAAAGCTGCTTTGGCTTCCATTTGCGCCATCTCCAAAGCCTCTTTCAGTCCTTTTTGACTGTGGGCCAGTCTCATACCCTTGCCCCCCCCTCCGGCAGAAGCTTTAATCAGGAGAGGGTATCCGATATTTTCAGCAACCTTGCGGACATGATCGTAGTCTTTCACCGCTCCGTCACTTCCGGGAACCAGAGGAACTCCGGCCCGGGCCACCGCTTCTCGGGCTTTGACTTTATCACCCATAACCGCTATCGTTTCTGCGTCCGGCCCCACAAACTTGAAGCCGTATTCCCGGCAAATCCTTGCGAAGCGGGGATTTTCCGCCAAAAAACCATATCCGGGATGGATGGCCTCCGCCTTGGTGATTTCTGCCGCTTTAATAATATTCGGGATCTGCAGATAACTTTGATTGGCGGGCGCTCCCCCGATACACACCGCCTCATGGGCCATTTTTACATGCAGACTATCCCGGTCGGCCTGGGAAAAGACCGCTACCGTTTTAATCCCCAGTTCATGGCAGGCACGGATAATCCGGAGAGCAATTTCACCACGATTGGCTATTAATACTTTTGTAAACAACGTATCCCCTCCTAGTCTTTGGCAATGTAGAATAGGATTTGACCAAACTCAACCGGTTCCGCATTGTCTACACATATTTCCGCAACCGTCCCCGCGCTTTCCGTTTTTATCTCATTCATCAGCTTCATGGCCTCCAGGATACAAAGAGTCTGTCCCTTTTCCACCCGGTCTCCCACCTGGACAAAAGGTTCCGCATCCGGGGATGGAGCCGCATAAAAGGTGCCCACCATGGGTGCCACAACTTCTTCCAGGTCTTCTGCCGGGGGACTTACGGGTTTGGCTTTTTGTGCTTCATCCGGCACCGCCGTCAGGGCTTTTGGTTCAGCTATATCCGGATCTAACGCAGGGGCCTTCTTTTTGTCCGCCAGTTCTTTGCGCAGGCTTAATTTAAAACCATCCTTCTTCAAATCCAGCTCTGCCAATGAGCTTTGATCCATAATCATCACCAATTCCCGGATATCATCAATATTCATTTCATCATCCTCCCCGCTCTTAGCTTTCTTTTTTACCCTGGGAATGGGCTTTTTCGGTTCTGTTTTTTTGTCTTGCAAAAGACTGGTTTTACCCTCTTCCCGGGCGGGTTGCTCTTCACTTCCCCGACTATTCCGCTGTTCCAGAAACTTCCGTGCCACCAGGGGAAACAGGGCATAGGTCAATACATCATCATCATTTTCAGCCACATCCCCGATTTCTTTTTTGGCTTTTTCCCAACCCGGCTCCAGCAAATCTGCCGGCCGTACGGTAATTGGCACTTCTTCCTGAATGATTTTCTTGCGCACTTCTTCACTAATAGGTGCCGGGGGTTTGCCATACAACCCTCTGACATAATCCTTGACCTCACCGGGAGACATTTTATATCTTTCTCCCATTAGAACATTAAACACCGCCTGGATGCCCACAATCTGGCTGGTGGGGGTAACCAGGGGCGGATAGCCCAGGTCTTTTCTCACATGGGGTATTTCTTCCAATACATCATTCAGCCGGTCCGATGCATTCTGTTGTTCCAGCTGGGAAACCAGGTTGGAAATCATTCCCCCGGGAACCTGGTGTTCAAACACCTTCATATCGGTGATCCGGGTAACCCCTCGTTCAAACCCCTTGTGTTTGCGAATTTTTTCGAAATGTTCCGCAATTTCAAACAGCTGGTGCAAGTCCAGCCCTGTATCCCATTCCGTCCCCTGTAAGGCTCGGACCAGGGTTTCCACCGGAGGCTGGGAAGAGCCGAAAGCCATGGGACCGCTGGCAGTATCAATAACATCAACCCCTGCTTCGGCCCCCTTCAGGCAGGCCATCAAGGCTAACCCTCCGATATAATGGGTATGCAACTGGAGTGGCAGGCCCACTTCCCGCTTCAGTTTCTT
>PWPP01000003.1 GCA_003558625.1 Syntrophomonas sp. | reverse complement strand
ATCGAATAAATGACATCCACAACCACCACCTTTTTTGGAGCCATATCCGACCCTTCGGGTATCATTTGCCAGCCCTCTTCAAAAAACGGACCGGGTGTTTCATAGCGGACTTCATCCTTCAGCTGAAATCCAGTTGTCCCTTTCCAGGAAGTCACCGACAACCGTGGATTAGCGAGCAGGTTTTCTTTACTTTTGTTTAGATACAAAGCTTTTCGTCCTCAAAGCGTAACAAAGCAACAGGAGGAACTCCTGTTGCTTTGGATTTTTTACAGGCTTTCGATTTGTTTGTCAATGGCCTCAAGCATGTTTTTAAACTGCTCCCTCTGCGCCTGCAAGGCTTCTTTAGAGTTTGGTTGATTATAATAACCTGGGGTTGCTCTATAGGCAAAGCCGCGTCTCATGCCCCGGCCCATTCCTGGTCCGAAACCTCTGCCAAATCCTCTTCCTGAACCCCTTCCACAGCCTCGTCCAAATCCAAAACCGTAAAATGGTGCATTAACTCCTGCGCAAACACCCATGCCTTTTCCGGTCATGGCACCCTGTCCCATCGGACCTGTTCCATCTCTACCCGGCATATAAATCACTCCTTTCCAAACTATTAAACGCGTATCCTTTGTTGAAACACATGGGGAAATTGAATAGTGCTACCTGGTTCTTCTCGCTTATGCATTATTTTTGTTTTCCATTTGGTGCATTTACTATATCCTTTTTAGCCTTGCACTCTCCCCTTCTTCCTCTTCCACTTCCCGTTTTGTTTTTGCGGGTTAAACCGTCACATCTATCTGTAGCGGCATCACCTGTTCCTTTTCTGCCTAGTATGCTGATCACCTCCCCGCATTTTTGACATATGCTATTTATGTTTTTATTATACTCTATTTTAAGCATATGTCAAAAACTTTTTTCGCAGGTATCCGCTATGTACATAAAAACTGCCAGGTAAAAGGTGGTGCTCCTTAAATAACTGATCGCCCTGCCAAGAATAATTAAATAGTACTGCAAATGTGGAAATAACTCTATATAAAGGAGAGACAAAAGCGGTTCTTGCATTGAATTTGCTTTTGCCATTTTGATCCGCCCAATCTTTATTAGCCCTCTAACTCGCATTAAAAAATACAGAGGAAACCCTTCCCTGCAATCATCAACTTCCATCCGATTCTTGAAGTGTAAGACCTGAAGCCATTTCATGAATGGGAGGAAGAAGAAGACCGGAATCCGTTTGGTGGCATCAAGGGTCGATGAATTTGCGTCATTTTTGCACTAATATATATTAATTTGTGATTTAAGTCTTTTGTAATATAGTTTTATATAAAATAATTATACAATTCGTGCGTTTAAGGATATGATATATAGGTAGGCTGGTTTGGCCGGGTTGAAAAGGAGGTCATTCATGAGCAAAGATAAAATGACGCTACCGGTTATGGAAACGGGTGATATCGTCAGGAGTAATATTATGGATAAGATCCTGGAAAGAAGAGAATGGAGAATGGATCCTCCCTCGGAAATACTAGACCGGATCAAGGACAGTGTCTTAAAAGATATAGTTGTGCTAAACACCCGGGCGCGGGCAGAATACCTGAAACTGGAAGCCAAGAGGATCACCCTGGTGGCAGAAGCTACCCTGGCTGAAGCCAACTACCAGGAACAACTGGCCAATATCCTGGAAAAGGCCCTGTAAAGCTGCTTGTAATTCCCGGCCAAACGGTCTACAAACCAGCAAATAAGGAGAAAAAGATATGAATAATGCCCCGGTTTTTTTAGTCGCTTTTCAGGAGCAGGACAATCTTGGAGCAGGCTATATTGCCTCCCTGCTTAAGCAGCAAGGCTTTCGCATCAAACTGCTTGATTTCAGCCTGGGAAATGAAACCATCCTGCAGTACATACAAGAAGAAGAACCGTTACTGATTGGATTTTCGATTATTTTTCAATATCATATCGGCGATTTTCTGGACCTGTTACAACAGCTCCGGCATCATCGGGTTCAGAGTCATTTCTGTGCCGGGGGGCATTTTCCCAGTCTGCGATGGAAGGAGCTCATGGAATACATACCGCAACTGGATTCGGTGGCATTATTCGAAGGGGAGCGCACTTTTCTAGAGCTGGCCCGGGCCTTGTATCATAACCAACCCTGGCAAACGATAAAAGGCCTGGCCTACCGCGGGCGGACCGGTCCGGTGGCCAATGATTACAGGCCCCTGGAAGATGACCTGGACCAGTTGCCCCCTCCGCTCAGACCCCCCTTAAAAACCTATGCCTTCGGGAAAAAATATGCCACCTTAATCGCCGGTCGGGGCTGTTATTATAATTGTGTATTCTGCAGCATCCGGGAATTCTATGCCAAGCCCGGGGGCAAAGTGAAAAGGTTGCGCCGCCCCGGGATGGTGGTGCGGGAAATGGAACTGCTGCATGAGCAATGCGGTGCCGAGATATTCATGTTTCAGGATGACGACTTCCCCGCGGGCAAGCTGCACCGCGATTGGAGCGAGATGTTTTGCCAGGAATTAAGAAAGAGCGAGCTCTCGGGCAAGATCCTCTATAAGATAAACTGCCGTCCTGATGAAGTGGAGCTGGAGACCTTTCGACAAATGAAAGATACCGGTCTGTTTTTGGTATATCTGGGCATCGAGTCGGGTACCGATGAAGGATTGAAAATGATGAACAAGCATGTTTCGGTGGAAACCAACCTGCGGGCTGCTGCCCTGTTAAACCGGCTGGACATCGGATTTGATTTCGGTTTTATGCTGCTGGACCCCTACAGTACCATCCAGTCCGTCCAGGATAATTTAGATTTTCTGGACAGGCTCTGTGGTGATGGCTGCTCATCGGTTACCTTTTGCAAAATGCTACCCTATGCCGAAACGGAGATTGAGAGAAGGTTAATCGGTGAAAAAAGAATCAAAGGTGATATGGGCAAGCGGGATTATGATTTCCTCGATATCAGGCTGGATTTGTTTCATCTGTTGATCCAGGATGTTTTCTATGACTGGTTTTTTACCCGGGATGGGCTGCTAAACCTGAGCAGATGGGCCCGGCATTTTATACTGGCCTATGAGCATTTCTATGGCAGCAATGAAGAGATGCGGGCCTTAAAATCAGATCTCAAAATCCTGGTTGCCAGCAGCAACAAGGATTTCACGGATACCGCCCGCTATTTGTTAAATACCAGCGGCCAGGTAAGCAATATTGATTTAGAAGGGATAGTGCAAGATACCACGTCTCAGATTAGGGCCCGCCACCTTGATTATTGCCGGGCATCCATAGAAATCCTGCAAAACATCGAGAGGTTGGCTCAGCAGCCGGCTATTCCCGGGGTTACTCCTGGCAGCTGCGGGTATCGGGTGTCGCGGCACGGAGGCGAGATGTAAAAAGATCTATGATCCATCCATTATTGCCGGCCATAGCCCTCCCGGTAAGTGGTATAAAATCACCTAATACAATAGTTGATAAAACAGAAAGGGTCTAAGAAATCTGGCTGATCCTGAGTCCATTCATGGGTTCTCCTGAACCGGCCAGTGCGTTTTATTCATTATGATCATAGATTTCACTGACAATATCCATGATATCAATGGTGCCCTTAAATTTGTTATCGTTATCTACCACAACCAGCTTGTTAAAACCGCGGTTGATCATTAGATGAAAGGCTTTCTTCAAATCCTCGTTTTCATTTACCGTAACCGGATTAGTGGAATAGCGGGTACTGACCGGAGTCGCTTTCAGTATATCATCTTCAGCTACCGGCTCATCACTTCTGGTTTTGCTTTTTACCTGCTGCTCCAGGTACGTTAAGACATCATGGCTGGTTAGCACGCCGGTTACCCGTTCCTCATTGTCCAGAACCGCCAGTATATCCAGGCGGGAAGCAGTCAGCTTGACCAGGGCATCATAGTAACTGTCATCCAATTTTACCTGGGCCTTACCCTTGATCCGTTTACTGATACTACCCTCCTTGAATTTTGCGGCTTCCAACTTCTGCTTAAACAGTTCCGAGAATTGATCCAGCACCTGTTTTCCCATGGCATAACCGGCAATGGCAGTAATGAGAATCAGGATATACATAGCCACCGCAGGCAGGCTAAAAGCCAACTGTGAAACAGAGGTTATTTCCGGGATGAAGGCAATGATTTTATTATCCCTTAAAGGCGGGATCAGGATATGCAGATTGGCTAAAACCCATAAAACCGCGATAAGACCCAGGTATGACCAGAATAACTTGAAAAATGCCTCTTTAACATCTTTGGTATATTTCCCCATCATGACCCCTCCTTTTCATTCAGCGCAAAAATGTATTTTGGCGTCTATCATTCCCGCTTCCGGCAGCAAAGCGTTTTGCCCGCCTGCGGCCCACGGATCTTTCCCAGGAAATTGTCCCGAGCAAACCCGGCCTCTCATGTATCATGGCTTGGCAAAGGGCAGCCCTGCGGTTTTACCCGGTTGGGTAGATAACACATAATCACTGGCTTGGCAGTTGCGATCACACTATTCTTGCTTACGGGACGTGCAGGTACTTTTTTAGCCACAGTACATGGATGGATTTATTATAATACAAATTAATGCCGGTTTCCGTTTTTTGTTATTTTTTCTGCCCGGCGGAGTAAATTTAGAGACGGTTCTTGAATTGAAGGCGGTGGGAGGACGGGATATATAGCAATATAGGCAAGATCTATAAGCCTCGCACGCTCATGGTAAACAGCCAAGCTAGTTTCTCCTACTTTCTCCATCATGGTTAACGGGATTTTCGTTATGCCAGGCGGCAAACAATACAGGCTGGCCTGAAATTAACCCCCTAGCCAACACCGGCAATTATTCTTACAATGATAACAGAGGCTGATCTACAAACGAGGATTTTTTGAGACCGAGCAGCTGGCGCAAGGATGTTAGCCTGTTGACTCTAGCCATGCGGTGTAGTGTAAGGCCTGAACCCGTTTGCCGAAGCCCTGGTTTCATAAAATGATCAAGCAATCGAAGGAGGTTGTAAAGGTTCCTTTTACGGATTTTCGGGGAATGTGTAGCGGTTGGCTTTGAAGACTGCCCTGTTTGCAAACGAAAAGAACATCCACCTGTTTGATTCTGTTTGGTTTTGCATGAAAGGAGTGCTTGCTATGCTGAGAAAACCCTTTTTACCCATCATGTTGGTCACTTTTTTCCTTTGTGCTCTGTTGTTTTTGAGCGCCTGCGATTCCCAGGGGCCAGCTCCCCCGCCGCCGGATGGAGACCCGGCCACCACCGCTGTAGCCGTATATTATCTTAAAGCTTCACCTACCGATTTTTACCTGGTGCGCGAAGTGCATGAAATTGCACCCACCGATGAGATGGAAGTGGCGGCCCTGGAGGAGTTAATTCAAGGTGAACCCCTGACCGCAGGAGCCTATCGCGTGCTGCCGGCAGATGCAAGCATACTGGGCCTGGAGGGTGAAGACGGCCTGGCCACGGTAGACTTTTCCCGGGAAATCCTCGATGCTAACGTCGGTGCTGCCGGGGAGGCACTGGGCATTCAGAGCATTGTAAACACCCTGACCGAGTTCCCCGGCATTGAACAGGTCATGTTTCTGGTAGAAGGAGATCTGGATGAAGT
>PWPP01000105.1 GCA_003558625.1 Syntrophomonas sp. | reverse complement strand
TGCCAGGTTCAGTAAAGCCCGGATGACCAAAATTGCTCAGGTGGCCCAGAACGGCTTGGGCCGGGTAATCCGACCCACCCACACCATGAGTGATGGGGACACCGTTTTTGCTGTGGCGACCGGGGAAATGGAAGCCGATATCAATTTGGTGGCGTACCTGGCCCAGGAAGCCCTGGCCCGGGCCATCGTCCGGGGAGTCCAACAGGCAGTGGCGGTAAAGGAATGCCGTTCCTGGCAGGACTAACCACAGAAAAATTGGGGTTGTCGATCCTAAAAGGAAACCGGCCCCAAGCCGGATGGGGGGGTAAGACCTGGAAGGGATGGGGGACCCGCGCCCGGGACCGGACGCTGTCAAAGGGCCAAAACCCGCTCCCGGCATTTTCCGGGGCGGGATAGAAGCAAAAAATCGATCGCCCAGCTGCGGGGCCGAATACGTATGAAAGAAAAATCAGGGGAGGGCAAATCATGATATTAGTATTTGATGTGGGCAATACCAATATGGTCATCGGGGTTTATGAAAAAGACCGGCTGCTTACCCACTGGCGGGTACGCACCAACGCGCACCGCACCTGTGACGAATATGGGATGATGCTAAAAGAACTGTTTAACTACAACCAGATCAGCATGGACCAGATCAAAGCCCTGGTCATCTCTTCGGTGGTACCTCCCCTGATGATGGAACTGATATGGATGAGCGAAAAATACTTTTCCGCCTATCCCATGATAATCGAGCCCGGCATAAAAACCGGCCTGGCCCTGAAATATGATAATCCCCGGGAAATCGGGGCGGACCGGGTGGTAAACGCGGTAGCCGCCTATAATAAATACCAGGGACCCCTCATCATTGTGGACTTTGGCACCGCCACGACCTTTTGCGTGGTGGATGGGGACGGCAATTACCTGGGGGGGGCCATCGCCCCCGGTATCACCATATCCACCGAGGCCCTCTTTAATCGGGCTTCCAAGCTGCCCCGGGTGGAGTTTAGCAAGCCCCGGCATCTGATCGGCAAAAATACCGTGGCCAGTATCCAGTCAGGGATTATCTACGGCTTTGTGGGCCAGGTGGAAGGCATTATCAACCGCATGAAAAAAGAAATCGCCGGTGAGGTCAAAGTGGTAGCCACCGGAGGGCTGGCCAACATCATCTCCCCGGAAACCGATTGTATCGATATCATCGATGAATACCTGACCCTGGACGGCCTGCGCATCATCTATGAAATGAATGTGCAATAAAGCCGGGTGAAAACCATGTTTAAAATCGGAACCATCCTCATGGCCAACCGGGTAGTGGCGCCTCCCCTGGCCGGCATATCGGATAAAGCCTACCGTATTTTAGCCCAGTCTTTCGGATGCGGCTTGACCCATACCGAAATGATCAGCGACATGGGCCTGGTGTATGGCCAGGCCCGCACCCTCAAAATGGCCGACACCGCCGGGGAAAAGCCCCCGGTGGCGGTGCAGATTTTCGGCCATGACCCCGTATCTATGGGACGGGGGGCGGCAGTACTGGAAAAAAACGGGGCGGCTATCATAGACATAAACATGGGCTGTCCCACCCCCAAAGTTGTCAAAAACGGCGAAGGAGCCGCTTTATTGCGCGATCTTCCCCGGGCCCGGGCCATGATCCGGGAGGTTGTGGCTGCGGTGGAGGTCCCGGTAACCGTGAAAATGCGCCGGGGCTGGAGCGATGGGGAAGATACCTGCCTGGAGCTGGCCCTGGCAGCGGAAGAGGCCGGGGTTCAAGCCATAACCCTCCATCCCCGCAGCCGGGAACAGTTTTTCTCCGGCCGGGCCGACTGGAACGTAATCAAAAAAATGAAACAGCTCCTGACCATCCCCGTCATCGGCAATGGGGACATCTGGAAGGCCGAAGACGCCGAAAACATGATAGAGCAAACCGGGTGTGATGCGGTCATGCCGGGCCGGGTCACCCTGGGCAACCCCTTTATCTTCCGGGAGTGCTTACAGCTGCTGGAACACGGATGCCTCCTGCCTCCCCCCACCCTGGAGGAGCGGGTGGAGACGGCTCTTTTACACCTGCAGCTGTGCTGTCAATATAAAGGGGAGAAAACAGCCGCCCGGGAGATGCGCAAACATTTAGCCTGGTATACCAAAGGCCTGCGGGGAGCCCCCCGCCTGCGGGAAAAAATCAATCAAACCTTTAGCCTGGAAGAAATGGCGGCCCTGATCCGCACCCTGGAAGTCCGGGGCTAGCTTGCTTTTCCCCGCCCGCCCTGCTACAATATGTCCATAATCATGTGTGTACGAGTTTGTGCTCAAGAGGGAAATATGGATATCATACGCATCCAGGACAAAATCATCAGCTGGCAGAAAATCGAAACCATGCTGAAAAAAATCCTCCAGCTGCGGGCCCGGGGTTTTTCCCAGCAGGAGATCGCCGAGCGCCTCGGTATTGACCGCACCTTTATCTCGCGCCTGGAGGGCATCGGGGAGCTGCGCAAAGGGCAATCCATCGCCTGCATCGGTTTTCCCATAAAAAACAAGGCCCAGATCGAAAAGCTGCTGGAAGATGAGGGCCTGGACTTCATCCTGATCATGAGCGAAAAAGAACGGCTGGACTATGTCAACAGCCGCAGCGGCAAAGAACTATTAAACGAATTAATGGACCTGATATCCAAAGTCAGGCAGCACGAACTGGTGATCCTGATCGGATCTGATGAGCGCATCAAACTGATTGAAAGCATGCTGGATGTCCAGGTCCTATCCATAGAAATCGGAGCATCTCCCATCACCCAGGACAAATGGGTAGATCCCGGGGAAATAAAAAAAATACTGGACATGGTCAAAAAAGCCCGCTAGGTACCGTGCCCGGCAGGAGGGATCGGATTGAAAAGAGTAGTCAGTGTCAGCCTGGGATCGTCTAAAAGGGATCACGCTTTTGAAACGGAACTGCTGGGGCAGAAATTTCACATCGAGCGCATCGGTACCGATGGAGACTGGGGCCGGGCCCTGGCCCTCATCAAAGAGCTGGACGGAAAAATCGATGCCTTTGGCATGGGAGGGATCGACCTCTATATTTACCTGGCCGGCCGCCGTTATACCATCAAAGATGCGGAAAAACTGGTGGCCGCGGCCCAAAAGACCCCCATGGTGGATGGCAGCGGCCTCAAAAACACCCTGGAAAGACAGTGTGTGCGGGAAATCCAGGCCCAGGGCCTGATCGACCTGAAAGGCAAAAAAGTGCTGATGGTGTGTGCCGTGGACCGCTTCGGTATGGCGGAAGCCTTTGCTGAAGCCGGGGCCCAGCTGATCCTGGGGGATTTAATCTATACCCTTAACATCAACCTGCCCCTCCGTTCCCTGACCACATTGAAATGGATCGGGCGCATCATCGCCCCCTTTATCGTCAAAATGCCCTTTGACAAACTCTACCCTACCGGGGATAAGCAGGATGTCATTATTTCACGCCATGCCCGCTATTACCATGAAGCCGATATCCTGGCCGGGGACTTTAATTACATCAAGCGCTATCTGCCGGAAAAAGTGACCGGAAAAATCGTGGTTACCAACACCACGACCCGGGAGGATGTCAAACTGCTGCAGGAACGGGGCATCAAAATGCTCATCACCACCACCCCGGATATGGGGGGGCGGTCCTTTGGCACCAACGTCATCGAAGCCGTCATGGTGGCCCTGATGGAGCGCCCTTTAGAAGAGATTAAGCCGCAGGACTACTATGACCTGCTGCAGGAGCTGAACCTGAAGCCCGGGGTCATCCGGTTCGATGAAACCGATGACCGGAGCGTACCTTCTTGACAAGGGACTTTGGAGTCAATATAATACCATAAAGATATCTATAAAACTAAATCTTCCGGGAACGACAATTACATAACCAAAAACAGACAAAAGCGGGGAGTCAACCTCGTTTTTATCCATTACATGGAGGGAGATTTCATGATTGAAGAAAAAGAAGTTCTATTGACCAAAGAAGGGTTGCTCAAACTGGAAACTGAACTGGAACACTTAAAATCGGTAAAGCGGGAGGAAGTAGCCGAAAGGATCAAGCAGGCCATTGCCTTCGGGGATATATCCGAAAACTCGGAATACGAGGATGCCAAAAATGAACAGGCTTTTATCGAAGGGCGCATCATCAACCTGGAAAAGACCCTGAAAAATGCCCGTCTGATGGAAGAATCAGATATACGCACCGACATCGTCAGCCTGGGATCCAAAGTGACCTTGCAGGAAATGAAATCAGGGCGGGAGATAGTGGTGACCCTGGTCTCCACCGTGGAATCCAAACTCAAAGACGGCAAAATATCAGACGAGTCACCGGTGGGGAAAGCCATCATGGCCCAGGAAGTGGGCACGGTGGTGGATGTGGAAGCCCCGGCTGGAACCATGCAGTATTGTATTAGGAAACTGGAAAAATAAAGACAAAATGGGAGAATAGGATATGACAGAGCATGATCAGGAGCATGAACAGAGGGAACTGAAAAAAGTCCGCCTGGATAAAATGGAAGAGTTGAGGCAGATGGGGATCGACCCCTTTGGCCGGCGTTTTGAGCGCAACATCAGCGCTGCCGATATAACGGAGCGCTTTGAAGAAATACAGGGACAGGAATTCCAGGTAGCCGGGCGTATTATGTCCAAGCGCCGCCACGGAAAGGCCGGATTTGCCAACCTCCAGGACATGAGCGGTCAGATCCAGCTCTACTTCAAAAAAGACGATATCGGGGAAACCAACTATGAACTGTTTAAAAAAATGGATATAGGGGATCTGCTGGGCATCAAAGGGGAAGTGTTCCGGACCCAGAAGGGAGAAATCACCCTGTATGTAAAAGATCTCAGCTACCTGTCCAAATCCTTAACCCCCCTGCCGGAAAAATGGCACGGGTTAAAATATGTGGAATTGCGTTACCGCCAGCGCTACCTGGACCTCATCGTCAATCCCGGGGTCAGGGAGGTCTTCATCCAGCGCAGTCTCATCATTAAAGAAATCCGCTCCTACCTGGACAGCAAAGGATTTCTGGAAGTCGAGACCCCCATGATGCAGCCCATACCCGGGGGAGCCGCTGCCCGGCCCTTTATCACCCATCACAATACCCTTGACATGGAGCTGTTCCTGCGCATCGCCCCGGAACTCTATCTGAAGCGGCTGCTGGTGGGCGGTTTCGAGCGGGTCTTCGAGATCAACCGCAACTTCCGCAACGAGGGGCTCTCCACCCGCCACAACCCCGAGTTCACCATGGTGGAGTTCTATCAGGCCTACGCCGTCTACAGCGACCTGATGGACATGACCGAGGACATGCTGCGCCGCCTGGCGGAACACGTGCAGGGGGAGACGACGATCCACTACCAGGGCGAAGACTACCACCTGGGTCGGCCCTTCACCCGCCTGACCCTGAAGGAGGCGGTGCTGACGTACAACCCGGAGCTGGCCCCGGCGACCCTGGAGGACCGTGAGGCGTGCGCCGCCGTGGTGCGCGGCATGGGCATCGAGGTCGGTGAGCAGTGGGGGCTCGGCAAGCTGCAGACGGTGATCTTCGAGGAGCCCGCCGAGGCGCAGCTGCGCGAGCCGACCTTCATCACCGAATACCCGGCAGAGGTCTCGCCGCTGGCTCGGCGCAACGACGCCAATCCCTTCGTCACCGATCGCTTCGAGCTG
>PWPP01000015.1 GCA_003558625.1 Syntrophomonas sp. | reverse complement strand
CAAGGGAGTCCTGGGCGTGATGGTTAACAGCATTGCCCTCATAACAGATGCGGTTCATACCGCGGCGGATTTTCTTTCATCCATTATCATACTCCTCGGGTTTAAGCTTTCCAGCCTCCCGGCGTCTGATAAACATCCCCACGGTCATGGTAGAGTGGAATTTATCGCAGCTTTTATCATATCTCTGATGCTGATCGTGGCGGGAGCCGGTTTTGCCTTCAGCTCTTATGAGCGACTTTTTGCCAATACACCGGTACAGGGAACATATCTGGTGGCGGCCATACTGCTGGTAACGGCAGTAGTAAAGGAAATCCTGGCCCAGTTTTCTTTGGAGCTGGGGCAAAGGATTAAATCCTCGGCCCTGGATGCAGATGCCTGGCATCACCGCACCGATGCCATTACCAATATCCTGGTAGCCATCGCTATCATAGCTTCTATGTTTGGTTATTACTGGGTCGATGCCGTTTTGGGATTTGGGGTATCGATTTTGATTATGTATACCGGAGCAAAAATTTTCAGGGAGACCTGCTCCAAGATCATCGGAGAAGTAGATATGAAGGAAGTGAGCAGTATCAAAAAGATGGCATTGGAGGTAGAAAATGTTTGGGATGTACATGATGTTATCGTGCATGATTATGGGGCATACAAAAATGTGTCTCTGCATATAACCGTGCCCCGAGATTCTTCTTTGACCACCGCGCATGATATAGCGGTTGAGGTGGAAGAGGTTTTAATCCGGCAAAGGGGTTATGTTGTCACCGTCCATGTGGATGCCGCCAATACTGACTCCCCACCCCTCGGCAGCTAAAAACCGCAGCTGATATGTTTCAGGGATTATGTGATAATGGATGTATTCATTTTATGGACTTATCTTTATCAGGAGAAAAAGCATAGGTAAAAGATGGTTTTTCTCCATTAGTATGGCGATAAGCAAGAATACATAGGTTTGCTACATTTCACAATATGCAAAAACAGCAAGAGGGGAAGTAAGAATGGTTAGAGGCAAGAAATAAATTAAGTGTCCCCCCCACTAAACAAGGTATAATGAGGTAGTAAAAAAAGGGGAGGTAGGTAAGGAATGCATAAGAAATTATTTATTCCCGGACCGGTGGAGGTGAAACCCCAGGTTTTAGCCCGGATGGCTTCTCCCATGATCGGACACCGGGGGCAGGAAGCATCCGCTTTACAGCTTAGCATAAGCGAAAAACTAAAAACCTTATTTTTTACCCGGGAGGAAATACTTCTCTCCACCAGCTCCGGCAGCGGCTTAATGGAAGGCGCCATAAGGTCGTGTACGGCTAAAAGGGCGGCGGTTTTTTCGGTTGGAGCTTTTGGGCAAAGATGGTATGAAATGGCGCAAAGGAATAATGTTTTGGCC
Source organism: Syntrophomonas sp. (assembly GCA_003558625.1). Classification (GTDB taxonomy): domain Bacteria; phylum Bacillota; class Syntrophomonadia; order Syntrophomonadales; family Syntrophomonadaceae; genus PWPP01. Next base: position 4,274 of record PWPP01000015.1, on the reverse strand, counting down.
GATATATTTGCAGTAGAATGGGGGCAGGCAACTACCCCGGAAGCAGTTGATCAGGTTTTGGCTACAGGAAAATATGACCTTATTACCATAACCCACAATGAGACGTCCACCGGATTGATGAACCCGGTGAAAGATATCGCTGCCGTGCTAAAAAATTATCCGGAAGTGGTTTATTGCCTGGATGCCATCAGTTCTATGGGAGGGACCAAAATTGAAGTGGATGAACTGGGGGTAGATATTTGTATTACTTCAACCCAGAAGGCTTTAGGATTACCGCCGGGTCTGGCTATATGCTCCTTCTCCCAGAAAGCAAGGACCCGGGCGGAAGAAGTTCCTCACCGGGGTTATTATCTCGATTTGTTAGAACTTTACAACTATATTTGCAAAAACAATTATCAATATCCCTCAACACCTTCGTTGTCACATATGTTTGCCCTGGATTACCAGCTGGACTTAATATTACAAGAGGGTTTGGAGGCCAGATTTAACCGTCATAAAGATATGGCCGCATATGTGCGGGAATGGGCCCGGGAGTATTTTGCCCTATTTCCCCACCCGGATTTCCTGTCTGATACCCTCACAGCCATAAAGAATACCCGCCATATTGATTTCGCAGGTTTAAACCGGGAATTGGGGGCCCGCGGTATGCAAATATCCAATGGATATGGGGCATTAAAAGGCAGTACCTTTAGAATCGCCCATATGGCGGAGACCACTGTGCCGGAAATCAAAGATTTACTGCAAAATATTAACGAAATTTTGGGTTTGTAGTAATATAATTTTATACATGCACATATTCTTTTCCATGGGTCATGCGGCAGCTTAAATCTGATCCCGTATTTTTATGTGGAAAAGATGAAGAAATGGGAGTGTTGTTTCCTGAACTGTATGAAAGATGTGTAATTGATCATCGATTGGGTGGGGAAACAAAGAAAAAGCCCAGGAAATATGGAGGGAGATTATTGGTAATCATAAGACCTTTTAAGGCAGTCAGGCCCCGGCCGGATGTGGCAGAAAAAGTCGCAGCCCTTCCCTACGATGTTATGAGTAGTCAAGAGGCCAGGGAAATGGTCCGGGAAAATCCCTATTCCTTTCTTCATGTAGACAAAGCAGAGATTGATCTGGAAGAGGGGGTTAATCTCTATGATGAAAGGGTTTATCTGAAAGCCCGGGAAAATCTTCAGAAAATGATGTCCGGCGGAATTTTTCTTCAGGACCAGAAACCCCAGTTATACTTATACCGCCAGGATGTGGGTGAAAGAAAACAAACCGGGATTGTGGCCTGTGTATCCATTGATGATTATCTCAGCCAGAAAATAAAAAAACATGAGCACACCCGGCCGGAAAAGGAAGTTGACAGAACCAGGCATATTAAATATTGCAATGCGCAGACAGGCCCCATTTTTTTAACGTATCCTGCTCAGGAAAAAATTGACCACCTGGTATCTTCCTGGGAACATGAATCCCAACCGGTGTATGATTTTACTTCTGGAGACGGGATTAGGCATCGGGTATGGATTCTGAATCATCAAGGCCTGATGCAGGATATAATACAGGCCTTTTCCCGGATAGAAAGCCTGTATATTGCAGATGGCCATCACCGCTCAGCTTCAGCAGTCCGGATAGGCCTGGAATGCAGGGCAGAAAACCCTGATTTTACCGGAGATGAGGAATTTAATTACTTCCTGGCGGTGATATTCCCGAACCACCAGCTGAAAATCCTGGATTATAACCGCCTGGTAAAAGATCTAAATGGTTTAAGCCCCGGGGATTTCCTGGATAAAGTGAGGGAGGGATTTATGGTAACGGAATGGACCCTTCCGGGTCCCTGTCATCCCCAGGCCCCAAAGCACTTCGGTATGTACTTGGAAGGGAAATGGTATCAATTACAGGCCAGGCCCGGGAGTTACGATCAACAGGATCCGGTAGGCCGCCTGGATGTTTCTATTCTACAGGATAATTTATTGAAACCGGTACTGGGGATACATGATCCCCGTACAGACCAACGCATCGATTTTGTAGGGGGTATCAGGGGACTAAAAGAACTGGAAAAAAGAGTGGCTGCAGACATGACCGTAGCATTTTCTTTATATCCTACGGGAATAGATGATTTAATGGCTATTGCCGATGCCGGTACAGTTATGCCGCCTAAGTCCACCTGGTTTGAACCCAAATTGAGGAGCGGCTTGTTTATTCATATGTTGAAATAATATACGTATTTTTCTGAACATCAGGATATTCCCCCTCATAAGACCTATCCTATCCACTGCCGGGTTTTAAAAAGTCATAGTGTAATCAAAAACACATAATGCAAAAAAAAATTGCCAATGCATTGATGCATTGGCAATTTTTGTGTACATAAATCTTCTGAAAATGGAAAGATTGGCAAAAAAAGGCCTGACTTGCAATGCAGGATTGCATTGGCAATGGTCAGACCATAGACCATTGCGAGAAAAACCTGGGCCCGGCCAAAAAAAATGCCAATAACATGGAGTCTAACCCCAGGCGGGGCCTGTTTGACAAATTTCTGGCATAATAATTGCATTTAAAATAATACACCGATACTATGGCCTGACACCAACAGAGCTGGTTTGGTTATAGGAGGAATAAACAATACAAGGCCAATACAGGGGGTGACATGGCGGGCAACCAATTTTTCAGAAGATGTATTGGATAAAGAGATTCTAGAGTATGAGGGAGGATTATATATGGGTTTAATGGCGGAATATAAAAACAAACTGGTAACAGCTGAGGAAGCAGTCAGGGTTATAAAATCTGGGGACTGGGTGGATTACGGGCAATTTAACGGCCAGGTCCGGGCACTGGACAAAGCGTTGGCCCAGAGAAAAGACGAATTAAGGGATGTTAAGATCTGGAGTTGTGTCAATCCCTATCCTACCGAGGTTAACAAGGTGGATGTCGCAGGAGATTCTTTTGTCTGGCACAGCTGGCATTTTTCCGGGGCGGATCGGAAAATTGCCGCTACCGGAAAGCCGGTATACTATTCTTCTATTAAATATTCTGAACTGCCGCGGTATGTGCGGGAAAGAATCGAACCCCTGGATGTAGCCATGCTGCAGGTTTGTCCTATGGATAAGCACGGGTATTTTAATTTCGGGCCCCAAAATACCCATTCCAAAGCCGTTACTGAACGGGCTCAGATAGTCATCGTTGAAGTCAACGAAAAAATGCCCGTTTGCCTGGGTGGGTATGAAGAAGGAATCCATATATCCGAAGTAAATTATATCGTGGAGGGGGAAAACCCCGATTTAACCCAATTGCCCGCTCCTCCCCTTGCAGAAGTCGATAAAAAAGTAGCGGAATTGATCGTAGAAGAAATAAGGGACGGTGCCTGTATTCAACTGGGGATTGGCGGAATGCCCAATGCGGTAGGCATGATGATTGCACAATCGGACTTAAAAGACCTGGGATGTCATACTGAAATGATGGTGGATGCCTATGTACACATGCACGAAGCTGGAAAGATGACAGGTTCAAAAAAGAATATTGATCCTTATAAAATGGTTTGCACCTTTGCCCTGGGTACCAAGTTTCTTTATGATTTCTTGGACAGCAATCCCAAATGCGCATTTTATCCGGTAAACTATACCAACAAGCCGGAAGTCGCAGCACGCAATGACCAGTTGATTACGATTAACAATGCGGTGGAAATTGACCTTTACGGTCAGGTTTGTTCCGAGTCTGCCGGCACCCGGCATATCAGCGGCACCGGTGGACAGCTTGATTTTGTCCTGGCTGGATGGGAATCTCGGGGGGGTAAATCCTTTGTGTGTATGCCTTCGGCCAACATCAAAGGGGATAAAATGGTTTCCAGGATTGTTCCTACTCTTCCCCCGGGAAGCATTGTAACTGATCCCCGCTCGATAGCCGACTGTATCGTTACTGAGTATGGAAAGTACTGGATGAAGGGAATGTCTGTATGGCAGCGGGCAGAAGGTCTGATTAACATTGCCCATCCGGATGCCCGGGATGGGCTGGTAAAAGCCGCTGAAGCCCAGGGTATCTGGAAAAAGAACAACAAAATTAGCTAACGACAACAACGTATACATTTCTTTGTTTTGGGCACATCTATCAAGATGTGCCTTTTTTTAAGAGTCAACGGAACAGGTCGGGATGAATTGGCATGAAATTTGCACATTTATGGGTTTGGTGCACTGTTATTCTTGGCTTGATTTTTCTATGATTTTTGCGTGATACGCACAGCTGCTGTACAGGATGCAGCCCATTAGTTCGGTCTGGCAGGGCCAATATTT
>PWPP01000019.1 GCA_003558625.1 Syntrophomonas sp. | reverse complement strand
TCCATAGCCGATAAATCCCGGGCCTTTGCAATTTCAATATATTCCACCCGGGCCAGGGGGCTGTGGGAAATAATCTGCAGCATGTTTTCTTTGACTTTTTCCGGATCCCTTTCCCCGTCTGCAATCATTGCCCGGGCGGTTTGCAGGGAGCGGCTTAAAACCAGGGCCTGTTCCCTCTGTTCCCCCTTAAGGTAAACATTGCGGGAACTCATGGCCAGCCCGTCGGCTTCCCTGACAATGGGAACCCGGATGATTTCCAGGGGGAAATTCAGATCCCGTACCATTTTTTCCAGGACCAGGAGCTGCTGCGCGTCTTTTTGCCCGAAATAGGCCCGGTCGGGCAGGGCAAGATTAAACAGTTTGCTGACCACCGTGGTTACCCCCCGGAAATGACCGGGTCGAAAAGCACCACACAGTTTGGCCGTAATCTCTCCTTCTATTTCCACAAAGGCACTGAACCCCGGAGGGTACATTTCCGCTACCGGGGGAGAAAACAGGACATCGACCCCGGCCTCTTGAAGCAGCGACTGATCCCGCTCCAGATCCCGGGGATATACCTCGTAGTCCTCCCCTACTCCGAACTGAATGGGATTGACAAATATGCTGACAATTACCCGGTCACAGTTTTGCCGGGCTTCTCCGACCAGTGTCATATGGCCGGCATGAAGATAACCCATAGTGGGTACCAGACCGATGCTAAGGCCCTGCGTTTTTTGCATGGCGCTCCAGGTCTGCATGTCTTTTACACTATTAATTACTTGCATGATCAACCTCTTTGCTAATTATTTTTTAATAGAGTCTTTCCAATACGTCGTCTTTCATGGTAAAACTATGTTCCGGTCCGGGGAACGTCCCCTGTTCCACTTCTTCTTTGTAGGCTTTTAGAGCTTCTGCAATGATGGGTTGCAGGTTGGCATATTTCTTGACAAATTTGGGGATATGCCCCTGATACATGCCCAGGATATCATTGATGACCAGCACCTGCCCGTCACAATAGGGTCCGGCTCCGATGCCAATGGTGGGACAGGAAACGGCTTCCGTGATTTTCCGGGCCAAAGGCGTGGGCACACCTTCCAAAACCAGGGAAAATACCCCGGCCTGGTCCATGGCTTCGGCGTCTTTGATCAATTTTTGGGCGGTTTCCAGGTCTTTACCCTGGACTTTAAATCCTCCCAGCTGGTGTACCGACTGGGGGGTGAGGCCAATGTGGCCCTGGACCGGTATCTGGGCATCCAGGAGGGCTTTGACGGTATCCACCCGCTCCTGCCCACCTTCTAGTTTAACGGCATGAACCCCGGCTTCCTTTAAAAAGCGGCCGGCATTTCTTACCGCCTCACGGGGTGATATGTGATAGGACAAAAAAGGCATATCCCCTACCACCATGGCATTCTTTGTTGCCCGGGTCACCGTTTTGCTGTGATGGATCATTTCATCCATGGTGACGGGCAGGGTGTTTTCATAGCCTAAAACTACCATCCCCAGGGAATCTCCTACCAGGATCATGTCAATCCCGGCGGCATCTACCATACCCGCAGTGGAATAATCATAGGCGGTCAGCATGGTGATTTTTTCCCCGCGGGCTTTCTTTTCCTTCAGGGTTGTTATTGTAACTCGTGCCATTATTTTCCACGCTCCTTAGCTGTCAACGACAGCTTCCTCGTTGTTTTTCTGAAACATCATGTTTTTCAACTGTGCCCCCATGGCCGCATCGATACTGCCTTTTTCCACAGCCACCCGGGCAGTGGAAGCCCCTAACCAGCGATATAAATCCACCAGCTCGGGACAATCGGTCTGCATCCGCTCCAGGTGTTTGATGACGGTACCCTGATCCCCGCGGGCAATGGGCCCGGTCAGGGCCTGGGGCACTCCGATTTTTTCTATATTATTAACAGTACCCATGATCAACGGCAACAAGGCCCTGACTGCCATGGGAGAAGGAATCCCTGCTGCTACCAGGAGCTTTACTCCCATATCAACTACGGTCACCAGATAATTGGAGACCACACAGGCTCCGGCATGGTAGAGAACTTTGGCTTCACGGTCAATGAAAAAATATTCCCCTCCCAATGCCTCTACGATTTTTATGGCTTCGTCATAAGCTTCTGCATCCCCTTCAATACTAAAGACCGACCCGGGCAAATTAGCCATAGCCTGCTCAGGACGGGCAAAAGACTGTAGAGGGTGTACCGAAAGAACACGGGCACCCATAATTTTGCTTTTATCCATTACTTCTGTGGTCTGGGCTCCACTCATATGAATCAGAATCTGACCGCTGCGAACGGCCTGATCTGCTACCAACTGGTCAACGACTGCGGCGATAGCGGTATCAGAAGTAGTAATGAACAAAATATCTGCCAGATGAGAAACTTCCCGGGGGGTAGAACAGGCTTTTCCTCCTGTTCTGGCCACCAGCTGTTCAGTAGATTCGGTCTTCCGGTCATAAACACCCGTAATCTCAAAGCCATTTTCCTTGAGAACCACCCCAACTGCTGTTCCTACTACTCCCGCCCCGATAATACCGATCTTTTTCTTCATAGTTTACCTCCCTTCATAGCAGGGAAAAACCCTGCCCCGTCCTGGTCCTCTGGGGCTACAAGCGGTATTTATTAAAGGAGTACGGCGGGAATCTATATTTTTCGTACTGCTTCCTGTTTTTCGCCTTCGGCTATCCTGGCTAACACCTCCCTGATCCCGGTTCCATTCGGAAAAATCAGTTCCGGACTGATTTCCGCCAGGGGAACCAATACAAACAAACGTTCCAACATGTGGGGGTGCGGGATTATCAGGTTTTTTTCCCGGATCCGTTCCTCCCCAAAAAGAAGTATATCAAGGTCTATGGTACGGGGACCCCACATTCCATTGCGAAGGCGTCCCAATTTAATTTCAATTTCCTGCAGTCGTTCCAGCAGTTGGAACGCATTGATTTCACTTTCTGCTTCCAGCACCTGGTTTATAAAATCTTCCTGCTCCACGTTGCCCCAGGGCAGAGTCTGGTAGAGAGAAGATGCTTTTATGATCGTTATACCCGGGACCTGTTCCAGCAGTAAACGGGCCTCAGCCAGATTTTCCTGTTTGTGCCCCAGGTTGGACCCTAAACCAATATACACTATGGTTTTTATCAAAAAGTTTCACCTCTAAATTAGCATAGCGTTAACGAAAGAACAAGGTTTTATTGCCGGGAACGGTATATTTTTACGGCAAAGTAATCAAACTGGCCTTTGATGGGAGCCCGGGGCTTGTATACCGCCACATCGATCCCATCTATGGGAAAAACCTCCAGGAAGGTTCTGGCAATGGTCTCAGCCAGGGTCTCAATTAAATTATAGGTTTCCGTTTCCACAATGTGTTTGACCACATTATAGGCTTCTTCGTAATTTACTGTTTTTTCCAGCATGTCGCTGTTTCCGGCCGGGGCTAAATCCATATACATGTCCAAATCCACCACGAAGGGGCGTGGTGTTCTTTTCTCTTCGGGTGTGGCCCCATGGGTGGCCACGAAGGTCAACCCTTTGGCCATGATTTTATCTTTACGCACCTGAAATCGCCTCCAACATCCGGATTACCCGGATGGTTTCCCTGACATCATGGACCCGTATGATATGGGCTCCTTTCATCACTGCTGCCGCTGCCACTGCCAGACTCCCTTCCAGGCGTTCCGCCACCTCCAGGTCCAGGGTGGAACCGATGAAGGACTTGCGGGAAGCCCCTACCAGCAACGGGTAGCCCAGGCCTGTAAAGGCGGTGAGCTGCTGTATGATGTGCAGATTTTGATCCCGGGTCTTGCCAAAACCCAATCCCGGGTCTATGATCATCTGTTGCGGGCTCAGGCCCCCGGCCCGGCCTTTGGCAATGGACTCCTGCAGCTCATTGATCATGTCCGGTATCAAATCCTGGTAAGGCTGTCCCGGCTGTATCTGCAGGCGGTTATGCATCAGCACCACCGGCGCCCGGTGGTGGGCTAAAACGGCAATCATGCCGGCATCCAGCTGCAGCCGGCCGATATCATTTACCAGGTCGGCCCCGGCCTCTAGAGCCAGCCGGGCCACCTCTGAACGCCAGGTATCCACAGACAAAATGAGATCTTCCCGGGCCAGCTTCTCTATCACCGGTAAAACCCGCCCTATTTCCTCTCCAGCTTCTGTGGGGGTAGAACCGGGGCGGGAGGATGATCCTCCGATATCTATGATATGCGCTCCTTCGGCTGCCATTTGCAAGGCCCGTTGGCGGGCCTGCTCAGGATTAAGGTAGCGTCCCCCGTCGGAAAACGAATCCGGGGTGATGTTGAGAATGCCCATAACCAAAACCCCCCGGCTGAAGGACAGGGTTTTCCCCGAGGGCAATTCCAGGGGAGGCGGTTTTTTTTCCAAGGATTGCAATATCATTTCAATTTCTTCCGCCACGGTACTGAGACCAAAAGGCTGCAGTTTTAATTTATCCAGCAAAAGGCGGTATTGCTTTAAGGTTCCCATTAACAAAACATCGGTAGTGCCCCGGCCGTATACGGATGCACTGGACAGCGCCGCTTCGCCCCCCTTGGCCAGCATTTCCTGTTTGATGATATTGGCAGCATGGCTGGGCAGGGCCTTGAGTTTTATACACCGGAAAACGGCTTTGGGCATCATATACCCCACTCCCCGGGGATCGGCTCCGGTAGCAGCCAGGAAATGACGGGCGGCTTCCAGGTTGTCGATGCACAGGGCATGATGTCCGGACATTTTAATACTCCAGGGCAGTTACGCTGACTTCCTGCTGCCTGATTTTGGGACAGCTGAAGCGCTGGTCGCATTCACTGCACACCCGGGAAAGGTTGTCGGCCCGGTGCAGCCTTTCCCCTAAAAAGCTCATGTCGCGGCTGATATTTGAGTGTTCAAAGATGGCCCGGCTGATGACATCCACTTCATTGTTGTTAAAATAAGCCCGGGGTAATATCTCCCGGGCAATCCGGGAACCAAAGGCGGCATGATCTTCTCCGGTGCTGTATTCTTTCCATTTGCCGATATCGTGGAGCAGGCCCGCGGCATAGATGACTTCCTTGGCCGCCAGCTTGCCGCTTAAATTGTTCTCGCGGATGAAGTAGTTAAGATCGTTGGGCTCCAGGACCAATATATACGCGATCCGGGCTACATCCAGGTGATGGCTCAAATCGTGTTTGCAAATCCCGGTAACTTTTTCCTCAACCAGGTTTTTATCTATATAATCGTTGAAAAGTGAATCTTTTATCAGCAACTCAATTCTCTTCAATATTGTTCACCCCTGTTTTCATAATTTTTGTTTGGCGGCAACTACTTATATTATTACATGGATTAGGCAATAATCCACAATTTTTTTTAAGACCCTGAGTACAGTCTAACGGATGCAGGCGAGCTCTGATCCCGGATTTCTCCCCTTATCCCTTAATTCCTGCAGCGGATGCCGGGTGCCTTACCCCGACCGAATAAAACGATTCTTAAGCCGGAGGGTTTTTCTTCCCTCACGGCATAAAAAAACCGGGATCGGTCCCGGTTTTGGGTCTTACATCCACTTGTCAATATCCCGGCTGTAAGCCAGGATTTCTTCGGGTTGAAAAAATAGCGCTATCTCTCTGGCCGCAGCTGTGGGGGAATCGGAACCATGAATGATATTGCGGCTCATGGTCTGTCCCAGGTCTCCCCGTATGGTTCCGGGGGCGGCTTCTCCGGGATCGGTGCTTCCCATAAGAGTCCGGCATTGCCGGATTATATTCTCCCCTTCCCAGACCATGGCCAGTACCGGACCGGAACTGATGAAAGCGACCAGGTCAGGAAAAAAAGGCTTGCCCCGGTGTTCGGCATAGTGTTTTTCTCCCATTTCCCGGCTCATCTGCATCATCTTTACGGCCACGGGCCTGAATCCCTTGCCTTCCAGGCGTTTAATGATTTCTCCGGCCAGCATGCGTTGAACCCCATCGGGTTTTATCATGAGAAAGGTTTGTTCCAAAGGTCTGCCCCTCCCTGCCTTTTATTCCGGGTCTCTTTCCGGTTCTGATCCCGGACCGGGCTCTTCTCCCGCCCGGGGAGCAGCGCCCGGTGTTTCAATGGGCCCGGCTTCCAGCATCTCTTCCGGAGCAAAATCTTTGGATTTCCCTTCGATCAGACTGATAAATTCTGCTGCTTCCAGGGTCTCCTTTTCCATCAGTTTTTGGGCTATGCGGTGGAGTTTGTCCATGTTTTCCTTCAGTATCTGCTCCGCCCGGCGGTAGCTGTTCTCGATAAAGGTGCTGGCCTCTTTGTCTATGGCGTAGGCGATGGCATCGGAATAATTGCGGTCCCGGGATATATCCCGGCCCAGGAACACTTCTTCGGCTTTGTGGCCGAAGGTCAGTGGCCCCAGTTCCTCCGACATGCCATACTCGGTAATCATTTTGCGCACAATGGAGCTGGCCCGTTCTAAATCATTCTGAGCCCCGGTACTGACATCATTGAGCACCAGGGCTTCCGCCACTCTTCCTCCTAAAAGGATGGTGGTCTCGTCCAACAGGTGGGATTTGGTTATATAATTGCGATCCTCCTCAGGCAGAAGCAGGGTATAGCCTCCTGCCCGCCCCCGGGGAATGATGGATATTTTATGCAGTTTATCGCTGTGGGGCAGAAAATAGCTGACCAGGGCATGGCCGGCTTCATGGTATGCCACCAAGCGCTTTTCCTTTTCCGAGATGACCCGGGTTTTCTTTTCCGGGCCGGCTATGACCCGTTCTATGGATTCTTCCATCTCATCCATACCGATTTTGTCTTTGCCCCGCCGCGCCGCCAGGAGAGCCGCCTCATTGACCAGGTTGCCCAGGTCGGCTCCGGTAAAGCCGGGGGTCCGCTTGGCCAATATGGTCAGGTTTACGGTTTCATCCAGGGGTTTGTCCCGCACATGCACCTCCAATATGGCTTCCCGCCCTTTTACATCGGGGCGGTCAATCAGGATATGGCGGTCAAAACGTCCCGGCCGCAAGAGGGCCGGATCCAGGATATCGGGACGGTTGGTGGAGGCCATGACGATAATACCCTCATTGGTGCTGAAGCCGTCCATCTCCACCAGGAGTTGGTTTAAGGTCTGCTCCCGCTCGTCATGTCCGCCGCCCAGGCCGGCGCCGCGCTGTCTTCCTACGGCATCGATCTCATCAATGTAGACAATACAGGGAGCATTCTTTTTGGCGTTCTCAAATAAATCCCGGACCCGGGCCGCTCCCACCCCCACGAACATTTCCACAAAATCGGAACCGCTGATGGAAAAGAAGGGGACTCCCGCTTCCCCGGCCACCGCCCGGGCCATGAGGGTTTTTCCCGTTCCCGGGGCGCCATACAGCAAGACCCCTTTAGGGATTTTGGCCCCGATCTGGACGAATTTTTGGGGGAATTTGAGAAACTCCACCACTTCTTGCATTTCTTCTTTGGCCTCTTCCGCCCCGGCTACATCTTTAAAGGAGACTTTCACTTCTTCCCCGGTAAGGAGCCGGGCCTTGCTTTTACCAAACTGCATCACCCGGCTGCCTCCACCCTGGCTTTGATTCATAATAAATATCAAGAAAATAATGAGGATTAAAATGGGCAGCATGTAGATCAGAGCCGTGGACCACCACGGAGGCGGAGGCTTCGGCTCTACCGTATAAGCCACCTTTTTTTCATCCAGGAGCTCTATGATTTTAAATTCTTTGGTGGTGGTGACACTGAATTTTTCCTCGCCCGTTAGCACCCCGCTGATTTCGTAGACATATTCATCCACAATGATATCTACCCGCATCACTTCATCCTGGGCCAGCTTGCTCATGAATTCATTTTGACTCAATTCTGTGATTACTTCCTGGGGTTCGCTGGTCATGCGAATGGCTAATAGGGCCATTAAAACGATCAGGGTATATATGGCAATGTTTTTAAAGGCTTTATCCAATAATTTCCTCTCCTTTTTTTTCTCCGGCTTCTAGGGCCTGACGAAAGGCCCTGACTCCTTTTATCCGGGGATGCCCGGGGGAGCCCAAGGCCGTTTTTTTATCCGCAGCAACCGGCTTGAAGCCTGGTCTGGCGCTGCCACCCGGGAAATTGCTATTCCGGGGATGGCATAGATTTGTTCCCCTGCAAGCAAGGCAATTTGCTCCCGCTGGTAATAGGGAATTTTTTTGTCGATAAACAGATCCTTAACTTTTTTGCTTCCCTGTAGTCCCGGAGGGTGAAACCGGTCTCCGGGGCGGCGGGAGCGCAGGCAGAGGGGACCCTTGATTTTATCATAATCTAACAGCCAGGCAGTCGCGGGCTCTTTTCTCCCTGCTTCTGCCGTTAACAGGTCCAGGATAAATTCTTCCCCGGTTTCCGCTATGATAACGGTGCCCGGGATCTTCTCCACCGGATAGGAAAATCCCTTCCGGGAAGGCAAATTATATGTAAATATAAGTTTATCATAAGATTTTATCACCTTAACATTTTTTTTTAAGTGGATGGCTTTGGATGATCCCTGACCGGCAGCCAAACGGCGGATGGCTTCTATATCCCTTAGTTCCCAGGCCCCCTTTCCCGCCAGAGAGGCCAGAGCCCGGAGCAATATGCGCCTCTGCCACCCGACCTTTAATTCCCGCATGGGCCTGTAATCCAAAACGATCTCGGTCTTATCCATCTTCAGCAGGCATATTTCCCACTTCTTAGCACTCTCTTCCTCCAGCACCGCATCTTCCTCCCGGGCAATCTCCGCCAGGGAACCTAATTTTTCTACCATGGCCGGGTTATAGTCCCGGAGCAGAAGGGGGATCAGGTGGTGGCGGATCCGGTTGCGCAGGTACGCGGGGTCTTCATTGCTGGGATCTAAACGGTAGGGAACCCCATGCTGGTGCAGAAACTCCAAGATTTCGTTTTTAGAAACCGGAAGCAGGGGTCTGATGAGGTGGCCGCTGTGGGGCAGGATTCCCCGTAAACCTTTGATCCCGCTGCCCCGGATCAGGTGCAAAAGCACCGTTTCTGCCTGGTCGTCATAATGGTGGGCGGTCGCTATAACTTGGGCCTGCAGCTGCTGTTTCAGCCGGGAAAAAAATGCGTAGCGCAAATGACGTCCCATATCCTCGATATTCCTTTTTTCCAGCCGGGCCCGGATTTTCACATCTTCCCGTTCGATATACAGGGGGATAGAGGCCTGGCGGCAATAGCCTTCGATAAAGGTTTCTTCTTCTTCCGCTTCGGGTCTTAGCTTATGATTGAGGTGGGCAGCTGCCAGCTTTACATCCCACCTGGGAGCCAACTGCTTCATTATATATAACAGAGCCATGGAGTCAGGCCCGCCGGAGACTCCTAATATCAGGGTGTCTCCCCGCTGCAGCAGCTGTTCCCTCTCGATATGGTTTTGCACTTTTTTCAACATGCGCCCTGATCCTTCCCGTCTCCGGAGGGGATGGTTTCCGCCCCCGGGCCCGGCAGTATTTTGCAACACCTTAAATGCTACCTCAAGGGGAAATCCGATGCAAGAGGAAAGGGGGGGCTTTTTATTGCCTCTTTTTACCTTGTTAGAGATTTCACCAGGTGTTAAACTATAGGTAACTTTAACGGCCGGTGGATGCTAGGGACCGAGTTTACGCCCCGCTTCCACCTTATACTTCGCCCTGCGGGGCAAAAAAAAAGAGAGGATGTGCTATTCTGTGACCGGAACAGAAACAATGCTGGAAAAAAACGATCTCGCCCAGGTGCTGGAAGAATTGAAGGAGGGCATGGAAACCTTTGCCGACACGTTCCCTGTTGAAGATTTTGCCCAGGGCGATTACAAACAGTATCCGGCCATCACTTTGCTTAATTGTGCCGATTCAAGAACCCCTGTCAGCATTTTCGGACCCTTGTTTAATCGTGTATTTTGTATCGAAAATATCGGCAACCAGGTGAAGAGCAATGAAGGATCTATTTTATACGGCTTACTCCACTTGCATACCCCTTTGATGATTGTGGCCGGACATACCGACTGCGGGGCCCTGAAGGCCGCCGGTTCCAATTTTGTGGATGAACCCTTCAGTCTCAGGAACGAGTTGTCTACGGTGAAAAAATCCCTGGAAGAAGCCCAGGCCTCCTTCCAGGGCAATCTCTCCGACGATCCCCCCATCCGCTATTCCCAGCTGTCAGAGTTGAATGTGGATATGCAGATCAATTATCTCCTTTCCAATCCCGGAGTGAAAGAGCTGGTGGAAGCGGGGAAACTGATGCTATTAGGCCTGCAAATCGACTTGCATAATATATGGGGCGAGGGCCACGGCAAGATCTTTACCGTCAATGTCAACGGGCAAAATAATATTGCTGCCTTCCCCCCCCAAACTCCCGAGTGGTTCCGCCAGCGGGCCCGCCGCTCTACCTAAAGCCGGGGGTTCCCGGCCCTAATGTGCATACGAATAAAAGGATTGTCTCCGGGACAATCCTTTTTTATGCATAGCCATTGCAATGTTTTGACTGTGCCTGTTTTTAGGGACAACGACCCTGCATCCTCTCCGGACACATCCGGCCGCTCCCCCTTGTTTTCTTCTCTATTCAGGGTTTAACCCGCCGGGTCGATCCGGGGCCAGATCATATATCATCCCTTCCAGGATGTCGCTTTCCGTAATCATGATTTGTCCCTGCCCCAGCAGCTCCATGATGCATACTATCATCATGGCCCCGTAGGGAATGATGTCGGCCCGGCTGGCCTGCAGCCCGGGCACTTTGCTGCGTTCCTCCAGGGGCAAATTATTCAGATACCGGTAAAGCCTTTCAATATCCTCCCGGGTTAAAATCTGCCCGTGAATCAGATGCGAACGATATTCCTGCAATCCCAGCTTGATGGCCACCAGGCTGGATGCGGTTCCCCCGGCAAAAACCAGGGTGAAGCGGTCCGCTACGGCTCTATAGGCCTGGAGGCTCTGCAGCTTTTGCCTGATCCCTTCCGGAGTCAGGGCTTCTTCCTGGGCTTTTACCGCTCCGAGGGGCAGGGACAATACTACCAGACCAGATTCCCTGCCACCGGGCAGGATCATTTCCGTGCTGCCGCCGCCCAAATCTATAAGCAGAGGCGGTGACTCCGGCTGCAGGCCTTTTTGGACCCCCAGATAACTGAGCCGTCCCTCTTCTTCCCCACTGATGATTTCTACTTCGATTTCGGTTTCTCTTTTAATCCTGTGGATAAAGGTGCAAGCATTGCCGGCTTCCCGAAAAGCACTGGTGGCAACAGCCCGGTAGGCTGCAACCCGGTGTAAATCCATAAGCTTCCTGAATTCGGCCAGGGCCGCTACGGTATAGTCCATGGCCGGGGCCCCGAGCAACCCGCTGCCCGCAACTCCCTGCCCGATCCGGGTGCTTTTAAGGGTTTTTATGACCGGCTTTATCGTGTTTTTTTCTATTTCGGCAATTAATAACCGGCAGGAGTTGGTTCCGATATCTATCGCGCCTAAGAGCATGGGCCTGTATTCCTTTCTGTCCTGCCTTTGGGGCCGGGAATCAAAAAAAAACACTTCCACGGGGGAAGTGCCTGGACGTACTTTGTTTAGCGACTTCTTCGCCGGGGTTCATTATTTTTGCTCTTGAGAGGCTGCATTCTCTCATCGCTCTCTTTTAAAAACCTGGAGATCTTATCATCAAGACTGGGCGGAGGATCTGCACTGCGAGGTTTAAATTCCACCGGTCTTCTGACTTCTCTTTTGGGAGGGGCCGGCTTTATGACGGCCTGCTTCATGGATAATCCCACTTTTTTACCGTTTACATTTAATACCTTGACTTTTACGGTATCCCCTTCCTGGACAAAATCTTTGACGTCTTTAACATACGAATCGGCAATTTCGGAAATATGAACCAGGCCTATTAATCCTTCCGCCAGCTCGATAAACGCCCCAAATTTGGTAATCCCCTGGACTTTTCCTTCTAAAATCTGTCCCGGTACAATATCACTTTGTTTGGTTGGCATATACTTAAATAGCCTCCTCCTTCTTACTATATAAATATCATTCTATAAAACCCTGCCCTACTAGTCAACTCCTATCCTATGCTATTCATCGTTCAAGACCTCCAGGACAAAGGTTTCTCCCTTTTTCACCATCCCCAACTCTTCCCGGGCTATTTTTTCTATGGTCTGGGGGCAATCCAGGCTTTCTAACTGCTGTGCCAGCACTTCCTGCTGTTTCAGCATTTCAGTTTTTTTCTGTTCCAGATCATTTTTACGCCCGGAGAGTTCCCAGAAGTTTTTCGCCCGCGGTACCAGGTTGGCCACGAGCAGCAGGCAGACCACGAGTATCACGAATTTGGAAAAGAAAGATTGACCGCCTTTTTTATTTTTCATCCTGGCCTCCCTCCTCCTGGAAAAGCTGCAACACATCTCCTGAAAGCACGATGACAACCTCAAAGCCCTTGCTCCGGGCCCGGTTGTACAGGGTGGCTACCGTACTGGCACTAATATTTAAGGTCTGGGCAATTTGCTGGTTGCTGCGGCCCATTTCTTTTAATACGACCACTTGTTTTTCTCTGAAACTAAGTTTTTCTGCTCCCCTGATTTCTATTTTCATAATCCAGCACTCTATCCACAATATATCCACAATCTGTGGACAATTTTATTACTAATTTGTATTCGAGCAAAGACTATGTATTTCCTGCCTGTTAAAAAATTTTTTTCCAGTTAGCCCCAGCTGAACCCACTCCCAAAAAAAAAGAGCCATATTTATGGCTCTTCCGGGTCAAGTATCTTATACATGGAGGAGGCTTCTGCTGCCCTGGTGTTCTCCTTCACCTCCAGCACCTGGTACCTGTATTTCTTATCTCCCATGAAAAGGGTTATCATGTCGCCGACCTGTATCTCGGTGGCCGGCTTGGCCCACCTCCCGTTCACCATAATCCTTTCACTGGCAGCGAAATTTTTGGCCACGGTTCTTCTTTTTATGATCCGGGAAACCTTGAGGAACTTATCCAGCCGCATCGGTTTATTCGATGGCGTCTTTTAGGATCTTTCCGGCTTTGAATGCAGGCACCCGCGACGCCGGGATGTCAATTTCTTCCCCGGTCTGAGGATTTCTCCCCTTGCGAGCCTGTCTTTCCCGGGCTTCAAAGGTGCCAAATCCGATGATCTGAACTTTTTCACCGGTTTTTAAGGTGGCGGCAACGGTGTCAAAAAAGGCGTTAACCATTTTTTCTGCATCTTTTTTGGTCATGTTGGTCTTGGCAGCTACAGCGCTGATTAATTCAGTCTTATTCAAGCTATCCCCTCCTTTTTATTATCATCTACTTTAAAAGTTCGATATTCTTGGATTATTTCCTTCTTTTGGGATAAAAAAAGTGCTTGCCGGTCGGGGTGTTTGGGCTTATAGGCCCCGGCTTTTGGCTTCCTCCCAGATCTGATCCAGTTGTTCCAGGCTGAAATCTTCCCATTCCAGACCCTGGCTGCGGATCTTGTTTTCTATGTAGCTTATCCTGCGGGCGAATTTATCGCTGGTGGCCTGGAGTGCCTGTTCCGGTTCGATTTCTTTGAGCCGGGCCAGGTTTACCAGGGCGAAAAGGAGGTCCCCCATTTCCCCGGTCATTTCGGTTTTGTTCCGGGCCTGGCTGAATTCCACCGCTTCTTCCTGCACTTTTTCCAGGGCTCCGGTGGCATCGGGCCAGTCAAACCCCACCCGGGCAGCTTTTTCCTGCATTTTTTCCGCCCGCAAAAGTGCCGGCAACTGCCGGGGAATACCGTCCAGGAGCTCTTTTTTTCCTTCCTTTTTCTTGAAACGGTCCCAGTTTTGCATCACCTGGTCACTGGTGGTTAAGGGTAAATCGCTGAAAACATGGGGATGGCGGGCTACCATTTTGTCGCTGACCCCCCGGACCACGTCATCAAAGGTAAAATCTCCCTTGTGGGCGGCCAGGGCACTATGAAACACGACCTGGAGCAGCACATCCCCCAACTCTTCCCGGAGCTGGTTCATATCCCCGGCCTTTATGGCTTCAATCACTTCATAGCATTCCTCAATGAGATAACGTACCAGGCTTTCGTGGGTCTGTTCCCGGTCCCAGGGGCAGCCCCCGGGGGACAGGAGCCGTTCCATAATCTCCAACAACCGTTTTATCTCCATGTTTTTCCCCTTTCTCTTCAATCCAGTCCCCGCACGGGTCTATACTCCTTTGATGATCCGCTTAATCATCGTCACATCAAATTCTTTGATCAGTAAGAGTAATCCCCCATAAATGATCATTCCCGCCCCAATGGCCGCCACCGTAGCCATATGGGCACTGATACCCGCTTCTACCACCCACTGGTAGATGTATTTCACGCTCACTCCCATGATAATCGTGATCCCTACCAGTTTGAGCATTCTCCCCAGCTCATATTTTACCCCGGTAAGCCTTTTCAGGTACCAGATGTTTAATAGTGAACCTACCAGAAACGCCAGGACGGTGCCAATAGCCGCGCCCTTGATATTCAGTGCCGGAATGCTGGTCAAGGTGTAGGTCAGGATCACTTTCAGGATCCCGGTGATAATCAGGTTTTGCATGGCGATGCCCGCCCGCTGTATTCCCTGGAGACCGGCTCCGCTGATTTGAAATGCGGCCAGGACAATGGTGGAAAAGGCCAGGGGTTCCAGGGGGAAACCGGCCTGGGGGGTGGCATACAACAGGTCGCTGATCTGGAAAGCCAGGACATACAAGCCGGCAGTACAGGGAAAGGCAATGATCATGCCGGCCCGGATCCCATAATTGAGCCGGCTGCGCAAAAGGTCTTGGTCATTGCGGGCCAGGGCCTCGGATACGGCCGGAACCATACTGGTGGCAATGGCAATGGTAAATATGGTGGGCAAACTGATTAAAACCGCCGCCATCCCTGACAGCTGACCATAAAGAGCGGTGGCTTCCGCGGTGGCATACCCGATTTCCATCAGGCGGCGGGGAACGATGACCGCGTCCAGGAGCTGAACCAGGGGCAGTACTACCGCGCCAAAGGATACCGGTATGGCCAGGCGGATAACGTCCCGGGCCAGGTCTGTGTTCCGGGCCCCGCTATGGACCAGGCCTTCGGTCAACTGGCCATCGCTTTTTCTGAACTGCAGGTAAAATATGATTAAAACCACCAACCCGACCAGGCCGCCGATTACCGCGCCAAAGGTAGCCCCGGCGGCAGCATATTCCAGGCCGTAGGGAAAGAGCATAAAAGCAAAAACCAGAACCGCCACCACCCGGAATAATTGTTCTATGACCTGGGAAATGGCGGTGGGCATCATCCACTGGTGTCCCTGGAAATACCCCCGGAATACCGACATCAACCCTGCAAAAAATATGGCCGGGGTCAGGGCCAGGATGGGATAATAGGCCCGGGGCTGCTGCAGAATGCTGTCGGCGATAAAGGATGAGGCCTGAGCAATGAGGAGGCTTAACAGGAGCCCGAATCCAAAGAGCATGATCAGGGAGACTTGAAATATTCTCCTGCTGTCCCCGGTAAACCCTTCTGTTTCTTTTTTGGATACCAGCACTGAAATGGCAATGGGAATTCCGGCGGTAGCCAGGGCTAGTATGGTGGTATATATGGGATAGGCCATTTGATATAAACCCATCCCCTCATCTCCCAGAAGCCGGGCCAGGGGAATACGGTACACTGCCCCCATGACTTTGCTGGCAGCTCCGGCGATACTGAGTACCATCGCCCCTTTAAGAAAATGGCCGGTTTTGATCATTACCTTCCCCCCGATTTCCATGAGCAATATTATAACATATGGAAGAACCAATCGTTCTTTTTCGGACCGGGAGCGGGATGATTTTTCTTTTTTTCCCGGAAGCAACCGGTCCGAACCCCTTATAAGCGGGCTATGACTTGCTCCATAACCTCCAAAGCGGCCCGGCTTTTTAACTGCAGGCTGAATTTGTGCGGATTAAGAACCCTGATTTGGTATCCGGGGAGACTGGAAGCCAGCTTCCCGGCCATGGCGGATACGGTCTCGATTTCTATGGTATTTCCCCGGCGACGGATGCTTTTTATGGATTTATTCCGGGCTTCCAGCCTTAAGCCGGCAATCTTTAAAAAGTTATCTACCGGTGCGGGAAGGGGCCCGTAGCGATCCACCATCTCTTCCCGGATGGCGGCAATCTCCCCGGCCTGATCTGCCAGCATGAGGCGGCGGTAGATGCGCATTTTGCTGCCCGAATCCCCGATGTAATGATCGGGAATATAGTAATCCAGGTCCACATCCACCTGGGGATGCAGACCTGAGGAGGGTTTGCCCCCCTTGAGTCGGGCTGTTTCCGCTTCCAGCAGGTTACAGTAGAGGTCAAAACCCACCGCCTGGATATAACCGTGCTGTTCCGGCCCCAATATATTTCCGGCTCCCCTGATTTCCAGATCCCGCAGGGCAATCTTTAAGCCGGCCCCTAGCTCATGGAATTCCCGCAAGGCGTTTAGTCTTTTCTGGGCCACCTCTTTTACCACCTGCTCCCGGCGATAGGTGATAAAGGCATAGGCAATGCGGCTGGACCGCCCCACCCGGCCCCGCAGCTGGTATAGTTGGGCTAATCCCATTTTGTGGGCCTCATCGATAATAATGGTGTTCACGTTGGGCATATCCAGTCCCGATTCGATAATAGCCGTACTCAGGAGGAGATCATAATTCCCGGCCGCAAATTGCAGCATGGTACGGGACAGTTCCTCTTCTTCCATGCGGCCGTGACCCAAGGCGATCCGAAGGCCAGGCAGCATCTCCTGCAAGGTCCTTTGCACCCGGTAGATATCCCGGATGCGGTTATGGACAAAAAAGACCTGCCCGCCACGCTCCACCTCCTGCTGTACCGCTTCCCGGATGACTTCTTCATTATATTCAAGCACATAGGTGGTGATGGGGTACCGTTCCGGGGGTGGGGTTTCAATGATGCTTAAATCCCGTAAACCGGCAAGAGACATATGCAGACTGCGGGGAATGGGGGTGGCTGAGAGGCTCATGACATCCACGGTTTTTTTAAAGTTTTTGATTTTTTCTTTTTGGGCCACCCCGAAACGGTGTTCTTCATCAATGACCAAAAGGCCCAGGTCTTTATAGACAATATCCCGGGAAAGGAGACGGTGGGTACCGATGATGATGTCGATGCTGCCCCGGCTTAATCCTTCTTTGATTTTTTTTTGCTCACCGGCTTTGCGAAAGCGGCTCAGGACATCAATCTGGGTGGGGTAGTTGCTAAAGCGCCGGGTGAAGGAATGGTAATGTTGCTCCGCCAGAATGGTAGTTGGAACCAGGATCGCCACCTGTTTTCCGTCCATGACGGCCTTAAAGGCCGCCCGCATGGCAACTTCTGTCTTGCCATAGCCTACATCTCCGCAAACCAACCGGTCCATAGGCTTTGTTTTCTCCATGTCGGATTTGACTTCGGCAATGGCCTTGAGTTGGTCCGGGGTTTCCTGGTGGGGAAATTCATCTTCAAACTGTTTTTGCCAGGGGGTGTCCGGGGCAAAAGCATACCCTTCCAGGGTCTCCCGGGCAGCATACAGCTGCAGCAGTTCTCCCGCCATTTCCTGAATGGAGGCAGATACCCGGCGCCGGGTTTTATCCCATTCCACCCCGCCCAGCTTGCTCAGGCGGGGTTCTTTTTCCCCGGAGCTGCTGTATTTATATAAAAGGTAGATTTTGTCTACCGGGAGATAGAGCTTGTCACTGCCGGCATACTGGATGAGGATGTACTCCCGGTTATAGCCGTCGGTTTCTGCCTGGGTAATCCCGCGAAAGACCCCCACCCCGTGGTTTTCATGGACTACATAGTCGCCCTTTTTCAGTTCTTCCAGCTGCAGATGGGGTTTTTCCCCAGCGCTGCGGCCACTTTTTTTTCTGCTTTTCTTGCCCCAGATGTTCTCCTGGCCCAGGACAGCCATTTCCAGAGTGGGACTGACAAACCCCCGGCTCAGCTCCCGGGGCCAGAAATCAATTCCTTTTATGTTGCGGTGCTCTAATTCCAGGGCCAATTCCTGCTCCAGTTTTTTGTTTTTAACACTGATGAAGATGCTGTAGTTTTTTTCCTGCCACTCCTGCAGGCGCCGGAACAACAAATCCATGTGATGATAAAAGGGCTCCATTTCCCGCTGGGATATATGCCGGTACCAGGAAACCCCCTCCGGGGTGGCTGCGGGGGGGAAAAAGGAGTGGCAGATAAGCCTTGCGGAGCTCAGCTGCTGTTCCAGGGTCTTCAGGTCTACCGGGATCAGGGTTTTGATTTCTTTATTCCGGCCGGAGAGTTCCCGGACAAAATCCTGGTATTTTTTTCGTTGTTTTTCCAGGGTGCGAAAAAAATTCGTTCTTTCTTCCAGCCAGATGGTGGCCCTTACATCCAGATAGTCCAGCAGGGTGGCATGTAATTCGTTGCCGCTTAAATCATCCCCGGGAAAGACGGTCAGGGATTTGATGCCGGCCCCGGAACGCTGGGTGTCGGGATCCATTTCCCGCATGGTATCCACAAAATCCCCGAAGAATTCCAGGCGGTAAGCGGTTTTGGCTCCTATGGGATACAGATCAAGCAGGCCCCCCCGGAGCGCGAATTCCCCCGGGTTAAACACGGTTTCCACCCGCTGGTAATCGTTTTCTGCCAGGATTTTAAGGATTGGTTCCCGTTCGGTTTCTTCACCGGCACTTATGGCCAGGGTCTTCTTGCGGGTCTCTTCCGGCGAGAGGATATAATGGAGAAAGGCCCCGGGAGTGGCAATGATAATGCTGCGGCGTCGGGGGTGAAGCACCAGGTCCTGCAGGCATAAAACCCGCTGGATCAAGGCACCGGACTTGTTTTCTTTGATAAAAACATAGTCCCGGGACAAAAACAGAAATACCCGGTCATCGCGACCGGTAAGGGCTTGCAGATCCCGGGCCAGGTCATAGGCTTTTTCTTCCGTTTCCACCAGGCATATTATTTTGCCTGTCTGCCCTTCCATGAGGGTTTGCAAGAAATACGCTTTGGCACTGCCGTCCAAACCGCTCAACATGATGTTTTCTTTGTTTTCCAGCTTATCCCGGATCTGGTTAAAAATCTCCCGGTTCAATGTAAGTAAATCCTCCCCACCACCAAAGGTGGACACCCGGAAACAGGTCTCCACTCTATCTCTTTATTGCTTCATTCCCTCAAACGTTGCCCCTTCTATGCCCTGTCCCGGATCCCGCGCATTCGAAGACACAGGAACCGGAAGGGGGGCTGGAACTTTCCACTTTTCCGGTATCAGGAACCACCCCCTTCTTTATGTAATCTGCAGGTGGCGGTTTCATATAGAGCCTCGGTTTCAGGATTTGTTGTATTGGTTCATGGCCGTGGTCAAGCCGGACTTGATCCAGGTTTCACAGGCATCGGCAGCTTCCCGGATTAATTGGTCCAAGGCCGGTTTTTCCTCGTCCCCGAAAGTACTTAATACCCACCTGGCGGCATCAATCCCCTCCAGGCGTCCCACTCCCAGCCGCATACGGGCAAAATCCCTGGTTCCCAGCATGTTGCTGATGGAAGCGATGCCCTTATGGCCTCCGGTTCCCCCCTGGGGGCGGATACGCAATACCCCGAAGGACAAATCCATATCATCGTATACCACTATGAGGTCTTCCAGTTCCAGCCGGAACCATTTCACCAGGGGTCTTACTGCCTGGCCGCTCAAGTTCATATAGGTCAGGGGCTTGACCAGCAGCACTTTCTCCTGCCCGATCACGGTATGGCCGATGAGGGCATCATATTTGCTCTGTTCTTTGCTTACCCCGTGGCGCCGGGCTAATTCTTCCACCAGCATGAAGCCGATATTGTGGCGGGTTAAACGGTATTTGCTCCCGGGGTTTCCCAGGCCGATTATCATTTTCATCCGGCTAGCCCCCCTGCCTTACGTGAAAAACCCCGCCGGAGCGGGGCTATGGCTGACGTAATCCGGCTTATTTCTCTTCTTCGGCCGGGGCTTCTTCTTCTGCAGCTTCCCCTTGCTCCGGTGCCTCTTCCAGGGACGGGGCCAGGATGCTGACCACGACTTGATCCGGTTCGCTGATCAGTTCTACCCCTTCAGGCAGTTCCAGGTCGCCCACGGTGATATTGTCTCCAATATTCAGGTTGGCGATATCGCAGTTCAGATAATTGGGAAGAGCCATGGGCAAACATTCGACTTCCAGTTCCCGGGCCCCCATTTGCACAATCCCGCCCTTGTGGCTGATTTCTTCCTCACCGGTAATATGGATGCTTACATTGACCTTGATCTTCACGTCCATTTTTATGCCCAGGAAATCTATATGCATAGAGATTTCCTGGGCATAAAAATGGACGTGAAGATCAAGGTCAATGTAAGCATCCATATTACCGGTGAAGAAGAAATCAGCCACAAGGGCGGGATTGTTCAAATGGGGGCCCGGGAACTGGAAGTCGAATGT
>PWPP01000069.1 GCA_003558625.1 Syntrophomonas sp. | reverse complement strand
TCCTCTGTGGTATTTGTGTTGAGATGTGCCCGGTGAAGCCGCCTGCGGTGCACTGGAATAATGACAACAAAGAACAAGTCCCTGTTTTTAACTATGAGTTGTGTATTCGTTGTTATTGCTGCCAGGAAATTTGCCCCGAAGGGGCTGTATATTTGGAAACCCCATTGCTCGGGAGACTGTTGGCAGCTTTGAAACCCAACTAAGAAAGGGTGCATGGCCTTTAGGCCCGGGCCTTATAGGCAGGGAAGTATTATGATTGACTCCATTAACCCATTGCTGAACCCGGCATGAATATCCGCAAAGAAAATCTTCTATCCTCCTCCTCATAGGAGGTTTTTTTGGGTGCACTAAAAAAAGGCGGCAGGAAAATCCTGATCCCTGTTTGCGAAATCGGAAATGACAAGAACGACACAGCTTTAAGGCAGCAACCATGATCAAAAAGGGGCGCCAATAAAGTTAATTCTCCCTCCTTTTCTTGACTCGGGGCATGCAGATCATCTCTTTCACCTCGGTTTGAAAAAAATGCTGGGAATGAGCTGGAGCAATGACAATGGCTGCATCGGCACCCCGGCCACTTCCTCCTATGGATATAACATCCTGTCCGTAAGGAATCATTCCGGCATCCAGGGCCATAGAGGCGATTTCTACCGCTACTTTTACTCCCTGACCAAATATGCGCAGGGTGGAAGCGATAATTTCCGCCGGGTACACCCCTCCAAAGTGGTTTCGTATTCCCCGGTCAACTCCGGCAAAAAGATGAGTGGTGGTTAAAACCCTTATTCCCCGTGATTCAAGCATCTTCCGGTCTTCCCGTTTCATCTCATCAATTCCGGGACCTTTAAAACCCACATGGTGGGTGACACAGGTTATTGTAAGATGTTGATCCAATTGTAAGAGCTGCAGAATGGTTTCACCGCTTAAGGATGCCACCACAAAATCGTTGATGTTTAATTGCCGGGCACGCTGTATACTGGCATTTAAAGTTGCCAGGGTGTTTTCCGGGCCTGGAGATTCCCAGTAAAACATGATAAAACCTCCTTCTGCATTCGTATATCTCTAACCTATTTTTACCATAAAACCGCGATGGGGGCCAAATACAGCTTCATAATTACTATTTGATATGCGGCAGGCAAAGTGTTACATTACAATTATACGTGATGAAGTTGTTTATACACACAGGAGAACATGTAACATGAAAACACCAAAAAATCGTGGTATCCCCAAAAATATGCTGAAAAATCTGGTGCAAGACGTGAAGAAACTAATGATCACCAATGAAGGCAAATTGTTTTTTCTTGAAATATTTGAGGAAATACCCCCGGAAACCCGGGGCCTGGTTATAGAGAGCCTGGTTGTTTTTCATGATCCGGAAATACTGGATTTTTTTTATCTCATCAAACAGGAATATGGCAAAGAATACGAAGAAGCATGCAATTATGGGATTAAGAAAATAACATTTGCCGGGGCACAATCCGGCGCCGTGGCTCCTGCAGAAAAGTATTTCTATAAAGCCTATGCTACCTGTAGCCGCCATACGGGGAAGATTACCATTGATGTGGCCTGGCATACAGCCAAGGATGTATTGCAGGTAGACGGTTTTTATCTGACCTGTAACAGTGAGGGCATCCATAGTTTTTTTCTGGCCGAACGGATGAGCATACGGGATTATGAAAAAGACCGCAAGCAGCTGCCGGATATGATGGAAATCAGTTACGAAGAAACATGTTTTTTAATCCAGGAGTCCTTCCGGTTTAATACCCTGCACATGACCCGGCCTGCCCTGGGCCGCTTTATCTACCAGGATTATTTAACTGTCAAACACGGACTTAAAAAGCAAGAAATAAAAAAGCTGCTGCTAAATATTACACCCAGGCAAAGCCCCCGACAGCTAATTAACAGCTTTTTTTATGCTATGAAAAACCAAGACCTGCACTTTGTTTTATCCATTCTGGAGCCGGATTTTTGGAAAATGCGCGACCGAAAAACATGTCCCTTAAAGGATTTCCTCCAACCGGGGACCTTTACCCTGGAAGCACAGGTGAATGAAATGGAAATCAGAAACGACCGGGCTGATGTAAATGCTTATATCATCAGGATCCGGGACCGGGAAGTCTATTATTGTGACTATGGCTTTGTTTTACAGAAAAACAAGCTTACCTGGAGTATTAAGTCTATTG
Organism: Syntrophomonas sp.; assembly: GCA_003558625.1. Classification (GTDB taxonomy): domain Bacteria; phylum Bacillota; class Syntrophomonadia; order Syntrophomonadales; family Syntrophomonadaceae; genus PWPP01. The sequence goes on along the minus strand of PWPP01000069.1, from coordinate 3,501 downwards.
TCCGGAAAAAAAATGAAAAGATCACCCCCGAATTTAATCCCTTTACCCAGGAGGTATCATGCAGAGCATACAATATTCTCGATCTAGATGAACTTCTAAGTCTTTTGGAGCAGGAAGACAATATTAGGGGGATGGAGGAATTGCCTTACGGGATCCATATGAGATACAGCCTCTTCGAGGACACATGGGGCAGAAATCTGGCTAGTTTGAGCGGTTTGGTCGTTGACCTGGTGATTAATGGCAATGAATTTGTTATTATCGCCGAAGACCCTAAACATTTTTGCTATTTTGAAAATCTCCTGAAAAATGAAATGCGTCCCCTGGTGGCTTTTCAGGGAGCATACAAACTGAGTTTGTTTAGTATTTACAATTATCTGGGCGGGCATTACCTGAGTCTGGAAGATTTGTTGCACGAGGATCATAATAATCCCGGTTTTGAGGAATATATGCGCTTTTTGACGGTGCATTACCTGGTAAAAGATCATGATGCCGTAAAGGCTAAACTTGAGGACATGAACCACATTAGATTTAGTTTGTCTGCAACAACCAAACTATACTACCAGAAAGAGAGCCAGCAACATCCCGGTTTTATGGCGGAGTTTATCATCGGAGATGGGTGGCTGACATTATCTGCTTTTGGGGAGAAAGACCTGGTCATTGCCCGTAAAAGCTTTGAAAAAGGCATGCATGAATATTTGGAATTTGAAGGGTTGGAAATAAAAAATAACGGCATATTTGAAATATTAACGCCTGATCTGAAAAAACGGAACCCGGAGCTGGAACCGGTGCTAAAGGAGATGTATTTAAACAAATGGATCCACTCCAGGATGGCCTTTTTAGAGGGCATGACTCCCTCGGAAGCTAGTGAAAGTGAAGCAGGCAGCCGCTTATTATGGACCATGCTGAAAAAAATCAGGGACCAGGAGGATAAAAAGCGCAAGAGAAGCGGAAAACATAAAATATATATCAATGAATATCTGGGCAAACTGGAACAAAAAAAACAGGGCAAATGCTGAATTGTTTATTGACAGTCTTATAACCATTAAATATACTTAATAGATAATAGAAAAATACTATATTAACAAGCTATGATAGGAAATGACATATAAATTCCCTTGTTTACAGAGAGCCGGGGTAGCTGCAAACCGGCAACAATAATTTATATGGTGATCTCCCTGGAGCTGTGAACTGAAAAGCTAATCACTTAGTAGGGGATGCCGGACGTATAAAGTCTGTTAAAAAGTTAGCATAACTGACAGGTATGCTAAAGAGGTCGTACACCAAAATACGACAAACAGGGTGGTACCGCGGGAAATCCCTCTCGTCCCTGAATGGGCGAGAGGGTTTTTTATACCCAAAAATAAATTTAGAATTTTCAATCTTTTCGCACGATGCCTATGGTATAGGTTTAATGGCCGCTGTTTTTATGGGAATCACCCTTTGATTCCATAGAAGGGGAAGAAGTAGAAAGACCTGAGTTCATCCAGGATTAGGGAAGAGAGGAGTTGTGTTCATGAAAAGTGATTTGGCCAAGGTAGGATTGGAAAAAGCCCCCCACCGTTCATTGTTTAAAGCGCTGGGCCTTACCGATGTAGAAATAAATCGGCCTATGATCGGCATTGTTAATTCATGGAATGAAATTGTCCCCGGCCACATAAACCTGGATAAGATTTCAGATGCCGTAAAAGCCGGGGTTCGCATGGCTGGGGGAACTCCGTTAGAATTTAACACCATTGGTGTTTGTGATGGGATTGCTATGAATCATACCGGCATGAAATATTCTTTGGGCAGTCGGGAGCTGATTGCAGATTCAGTGGAGATTACAGCCATAGCGCATGCTTTTGATGCCCTGGTCTTCATACCCAATTGTGATAAAGTGGTTCCCGGTATGTTAATGGCAGCAGCCCGCTTAAACCTGCCCTCGATTTTTATCAGCGGCGGCCCCATGTTAGCCGGGCTTTTTAAAGCCAAAAAAGTTAGCGTAACCCAGGTGTTTGAAGGTGTGGGCGAAGCAGCCGCCGGAAAAATGGATGCAGTTGAACTGAGTTTATTGGAAGACCATGCCTGTCCCACCTGTGGTTCCTGTGCCGGTATGTTTACCGCTAATTCCATGAATTGCCTGACGGAAGCCCTGGGTATGGGCCTGCCGGGAAATGGGACTATACCGGCAGTATTTGCCGAAAGAATCAGGCTGGCCAAGGTGGCAGGGATGCAGATTATGGATCTGCTGGAGAAAAACATCAGGCCCCTGGATATTATGACCCCGGCCGCTTTTAGAAATGCCATCCATATCGATATGGCGATAGGCTGTTCTACCAACTCAGTTTTACATTTGCTGGCCATAGCCCATGAAGCCGGGGTTCCATTGGATTTGGATGTGTTTAATGAGATCAGTGAAGTCACTCCCCACCTGTGCAAGATAAGCCCGGCCGGACATCATCACATGGAGGATCTTTATGTTGCCGGGGGAGTGCAGGCCATATATAATGAACTGGATAAATTGAACCTAATCGCAACAGATGTGATTACCGTGACCGGGAAAACCCTGGGAGAAAACATTGCAACAGCAGTGGTGAAGGATTATGAAGTTATCAGACCTGTAGATGCTCCTTATTCAGCTACGGGAGGTCTGGCTGTATTATTTGGCAATCTGGCTGAAGAAGGAGCGGTGGTTAAAAAAAGCGCGGTCGATCCTGATATGATGCAATATGAGGGCATTGCCCGGGTATTTAATTCTGAGGAAGATGCAATTGAAGCCATTTTAAAGCAGCGCATTAAAGGCGGCGATGTAGTAGTCATCCGCTATGAAGGGCCCCGCGGGGGACCGGGAATGCGTGAAATGCTCACACCCACTTCGGCCATTGCCGGGATGGGATTGGACAAAGAGGTCGCCTTGATTACCGATGGGCGTTTTTCCGGTGCCACCAGGGGAGCATCCATAGGACATATATCCCCGGAGGCAGCATCTGGGGGGGTGATAGCCTTGGTACAAGAAGGAGACCGGATCCGTATTGACATTCCGGGGAAGAGGCTAGAACTCCTGGTTGAAGAAGACGTATTAGCAGAAAGAAAAGCTTTATGGCAGGAGCCGGAACCGACAATAAAAACTGGATATATGAAACGTTATGCCCAATTGGTGCAATCGGCGAATACCGGTGCTGTATTTAAATCCTAGAGCGCCAGAGCATCATCTTGAAGACGGGCTGCGGCCCGTTATTTTATATCAGCAACCCCGGTTGAAAATACAGATGCCAGCCATAATAAGAGCAGGCAGTAATTTAGACTAAATTATCATAGCGGAGGTGATTGGAATGAAACTTAAGGGAGCAGAAATTCTATTAGAATGTCTAAAACGGGAAGGAGTAGATACCATATTTGGCTACCCGGGAGGGGTTTTGCTGCCGGTATATGATGCATTGTACAAATCAGATATAAGGCATATATTGGTTCGCCATGAACAGGGAGCCGCGCATGCCGCTGACGGTTATGCCCGGGCGACTG
>PWPP01000134.1 GCA_003558625.1 Syntrophomonas sp. | reverse complement strand
TGGCTCCCTCCATATTGCCCTGGGGATCATAAAGGGGGGTGGCCTTGGCCCACAAAACGGCGGGTTGCCCTTTTACTTTGGGAAGGGGGGTTTCCACGACCAGGGTTTCTCCAATCCGTTCGATAAAAGGATAGGTTTTTTCGATTTCTTCATTGGGCTTTATGGCCAGGTCCGCCAAAAGGGGTCTTCTTTCCCCGTAAAAAGGCAGGGCATATTTATAATCACCCTGGCCCAGCATCTCTTCTTTGGCGACTCCGGTCATTTCTTCAATTGCCCGGTTCCAGGCAATGACTTTTCCCTGGTTGTCAATGACCAGGGTGGCATCAGGCAAAAATTCAATGATGTCCATTAATCGCTGCTGGGACTCCTGCAATGCGTTTTCTGAAAGTTTGCGTTGATCGATATCTCTGCTGGCTAAAACAAATCCCAGGGTTTGCTGATTTTCATCCACCAGCAAACTTCCCTTGGCTTCAAGCCATACAAAATGCCCTGCTGCGTGGCGAAACCGGTATTCCAGGGGTTCAGGAATCGTTTCATTTTTTAATCGCTTTAATCTTGTTTTCAGCTTTTCCTGATCCTCAGAATGCACCCATTCATAGATGCTTTTTCCTTTAAATTCCCGGTACGGATAACCCAGGATTTTTTGATGTGAGGGGGAGGCATATTCGTAGATGCCCTGGGGATTAAGCTGACAGATCAGATCCATCATATTATCCGTTATGCGGCGCAATCGATTTTTGCTCATTTCAAGAGCCTGTTCCACTCTTTTTCTCTGGGTAATATCACGTAAAATGCCCCTGAAGCCAATAATGTCAGAATATCCATTCATAATGGGGGATACGGAAGCCTCAACATATTTCTTGCTGCCATCACGGCTTTGCAGTTCCCATTCTATTCCGCCGGCAAAAACTTCGGTGCGATAAACGGTGTTAAATAAACTATAAACCCGTTTGCTATCTTCCGGGCTCATAAACTGGCGGTAATTTAATCCCGGCATTTCTGCATGGTCATATCCCAACATTCTTTGCAAAGCATCATTGTAAAAGATCAGATCGCCCTGCAGATTGAATTCAAAATAGCCGTCTTCGATGCTGGAAAGAATGCTGCGATATTTCATTTCACTGTCTTGCAGGGCTTGTTCAACTTTCCTGGTTTCTGTAACATCTTCGGCTAAAATGATTCCCCCCAGGATCTGACCATTGTCCTTTAGGGTGGATGCATTAAACTTCAGCAACTTTTTTTGCCCGTCTCTAGTATGGATGTTCACTTCATAACTTCCATCTTCTCCCAGTTCCAAACGAGCTTTCAGCCCTTCCAGGGCTATTTCTTTTTCTTCTAGAATAACCAGCTCAAGCAGGTGCTTGCCTATCAGCTCATCGGGAGTATAGCCCATAAATTCAATGAATTTTTTGTTGGCAAAATTTAAATACCCTTTCGTATCATACGTAAAAAATAGTCCATTTAAACTGTCCAGCAGTCTCTTAATAAAAACTATCTCTCTTTGACTCTGGGTTTCTCCGGGTTCCTGACCATGTTGCTCTTTCTGTTCATCTGACATAATAACTCCCTCCCTGCATTCCCCTGCCATCATTCTGTGCAACAATTGCTTTAAAAACGCGGCCCGCTGCTAGATATTCTTGTTTTGCTTCCACTTTTCAATTTGCCGGCGAAAATCGGCTCTTTTTTTCGGTTTGTTTTCATACATACGGTTATCCGCAGTTTTAAATACCTCGCTTAGATTTTGACCGGAGTCCTCTCTTACCGCCCAACCGAAAGAGAGGCTCAAGGGGATTCCTTCGCCCTTCTCATTGTAACGCCTTAAGGTTTCCTTTAATCTGCAGGTGGCATCTTTAACAACTTTTTCAGAGGTTCCCGGTAACAAAACCGCAAATTCATCGCCCCCGATCCGGGTAATAATATCATCATCCCGAAAACTCTGGCGCAGGATTTTGGCAGTATTAATCAGCATTTCATCTCCGGCCTGGTGGCCCATGGTGTCATTCACCAGTTTTAAACCGTCTATATCACAAACAATGATTCCCACGGGATTATTCCGGCTGTTTTCGAGACGCTTAATCTCCTGTTCAAAAAAGGCCCGGTTATTTAATCCGGTTAGGCTATCATGGTAAATTAGATATTTCATTTTATCCTCGGTGCGCTTACGCTCCGTAATATCTCTTATGGTCTCAATCGCTGCAATCATCTCCCCCTCGGAATTATAGAGCGGAGTGGCTTTGCCCCACAAGGTGCGCTGTTTTCCTTTAACACAGGGAAAAGAGGTTTCTACCATCAAGGTATCGTTTTCTCTTTTTACATAAGAATAATATTGCTTTACCTCTTCTTCACTTTTAAATAGTAGATCGATTAATATCGGCCTTCTTTTACCATAAAATGGGATGGCATGTTCATATTTATTTTTTCCCAGGATATCAGCTGCTTTAACTCCTGTCATTTCCTCTATGGCCTTGTTCCAGATAATCACCCGGCCATCCATATCAATCACAAAGGTAGGATCGGGCAAAAAATTGATAATATCCAGCAAAAACTGCCGGGACTCCTGCAGCGCTTTTTCCTTTTTTCTGTAATCCGTAACATCCTCGGCCAAAACAATGCCGCCGACAACAGATTGCTTCTCCCACAGTGGTGAAACATTAAATCTCACCTTTCTGATTTCATTGCCATAAATAATCACCCGGGCTTCGTAAGTACCAGGCTTTCCTGCCTGAGATATAGCCATTTGTTTTCTTGCCTCATCACGGTCTTCTCTTTGCACCAGGTCTAAAAAATTACTCCTCATAAGTTGGTCCTTGTTGAAACCGGTAAATTCCATAAACTTTTTGTTGGCGAAGACCAGGTTCCCCTCCGGATCATGGGTAAAAAGGATGCCATTAATATTATCCAATACCTGATAAAGAAAAATCAATTCTTCCTGACAGGTATGAATATTATCGTTGTATGTTGGTTTGCTGCTTTCTTTATCCATAGCGTATCCCCCTTACTGCCGTTTTTCCATGTCATGATCCTATCAGGGTGTCGGAATAACGGCATAAGATGTCTGGGTACTCAGGTACTCTTCAAAAACCCGACTGTATTTTTGGCGGTTACCCGGTTTTTCCCGATACATATTGGTGTCTGCTTCCCTGAACAATATGGTCATGGATTTATTCTTGTCCATCTTTACCGCTGCCCCCACAGAAAAACTAACGGGGGGCTTGGAATGCCGAGAATTGAAATCGCTTATAGCCTGCTTTAATCTCCGGGTGGCTTTGGCCAAATTCTCCGGATTGGTGCCGGTAATTAATACCGCAAACTCATCTCCCCCAATCCGGGCAACAAGATCGTTTTCCCGGAAGCACTGGGACAGTATATGGGCAGTATTTTTCAGCAGCTCATCTCCAGCATCATGTCCCAGGTTGTCATTAACCAGTTTTAACCCATCGATATCGCATATAATTAATCCTACCATCTCAGAATGCTCTGCTTCAAGACGCCGCATCTCCTGTTCAAAGTAGGTCCGGTTATGTAAACCGGTAAGAGCATCCTTGAAGCTTAGACTGATGAGCTGGCGCATGTTCTCATTCTGCAAGACCAATTTATCCAGTTGTTCCTGCAAATGCAGCTGGGTTTTTTTTACCTCCTCTACGGCAGAACCGGTAGTTGCCGTTACTTGTTGCCACCGGCCCCAGAACTTCTGGTCGGCCAGAAAAAATATTATCACCCCGGCAATAATAAAAATCAAAGCCCGCATTAATGCTTCCGGGCTCATGGTTCCATACCGGAAAGCCTCAAGAAGGATAATGGCCACCGAGCCCAGGACCGCAATACCCAATACGATGTGTAAATACCAAAACCCGGCTATGATTAAGGGGATATATAAGAAGTAGGTGTAAAGAAAATTGTCTGGATAATATAGGTAAAAAATCATTGTTAGAATGACACAAATGACTATAATACCGCTAAGTTGAAAGGCTTTGCCATCATTTATATTTCTGGGGAGGTCATGGTGCTTCAACCTGCAATCCCCCTTTGCCATGATGTGTTTTATAGGGTGCAATTTTTTTGTATCATGCAGCCGCATAATCCGAAAACACCCTGTTTATTTAATAATAACAAAAGTTGAAGCAGGGTATCAAAATAACTTTCTTTTTTACGGCTTCAGTTCCGGCTTGATGCTATTTCCATTTTTCGCTTAAATAACAAGGTTCCATCTGCTTTGAAACAGTAGAAGTTTTCTTGAAGATAAATTAGTATAAATATATACAATAGTTTATATTATTCCGGGACAAATACAAAACGAGACTCCAAGGTAAATGCAAGGGAGAGAAAATGCGTATGGATTTGTACATTCTGCTGGATAATTCTTTGAGTATGAATGATCTTCTGGGAGCATCCGGGCATAATAAGCGTAAAATTGAAATGTTAAAAGGCTATTTATCCAATTGGTTGCGGCAAAGAAAGGAATTCTACTCCGTTCATATTTATACCTTTACCACTTCTCTGGTCTATATTGGTTCTTTTCAGCAGATTTCCCGACATCAGGCTTCGTATCCTGATCCGGTTCAGCTTCACTTTCTTCATACCGCACCACATATCCAGCAGGCGATTATCGCATTGCAAGGAATACAGCCTGATATGAGTGGCGGAACCCGGATATGGGACTGCCTGGCTCAACTGCTGTCCATCATTTCTTCCGAAAAAACCAGTCTCTTGTGCTGTATTACCGATGGGCAGGATCTTGGCAGCCGCACACCTTACCAGGATATTCTGGACCTGAGCCGGCAAAAACCCGGCCTCACCATCAGGGTTATGGATATTGGGGGCCAGCTTAACCGAAACATAGGAGATGAGAATAATATAATTATTCCTATTCTGGAATATGATGATTTGAAAGTGGAATTGGACCGGATGCCGGGAAAGCCCCGCATCCGCTTGTTCGATAGTCTTAAGATATCCCTCCCCCTCCTCCCGCTTTCACCTTGTTCCAAGCAGGATCTGGATTTGCTGAGGGCGTCTTTACAAAACGTTGTCCCTTATCTGGAAGAACTCACCGGTCTTCGTTATTATGCCGTTCCTACCTGTATCGTAAATAAAGCGACCCTGGATTTATTTATGATGCATCCCCAGCCTGATCCTTTTGTCAGTGCCACATTAAAAGAGGACGTACTGGAAATGCTTCGCTTTTTTAGCCGGGTATACAGTACCGAAACCATTGATCCCTTAAGCCACCATCAACAGGAAGATACAGATAATACCACCCCCTTCTATATTGACAGTGAGCTGCCCCTGGAATACCGGCACAAGTTTCTGCAAGCGGCAGAAACCAGTTTGGCCATTTTTCAACACCTCCGGGGTGAGAGGGAAGGAGTTTATATCTCATCGCCATCATTTCTTATTTCCCAGCCTGAAAACCTGGTTAATTATGCCGTTAATCTGCAGCAGGCCCTGGATCTGTTAATGAAACTCCAGCAACAGTGTAAACCCACTTTGTATTTCAGTGGTTTTCAGTTCAGCAGCATCGTGGAAAAACCAGACCTAACCATATGGGAACAACTCCTTTCTCCAGAACAGTATGAGGAAATAAAAACTTGCATGAATGATAATGGCGATTGGAAATCCGATATTGCATCCATTATCAGGGTTTACCGCTTAGCCTTGCCCATCCTGCTTTTCCTTCTTACTCAACTGGAAATATCAAAGTCCAGATGGTACAAAATCATTTCCGAACTCACCGCCAACGGATCTTTTCTTCCTTATTCGAGCAATAATGAAGCTTTATTTAATCATGTTCTGGCAGAACAGGGTTTCCCCCCTCATTTTAACCTGGATTTAAGCGGGAAGGTTTTGATTTGCCTCGAAACGCTTAAAGAACAGGTGGAAGCATGCCAAAAAGTCTGGCCTTCCATTGACCAGGAGCGTATCCTGCCCAAGTTAATCACCGCAACCCTGATCCACGAGCATACCCATGCCATCATCATGGAAGGGATTGAGCAGGAAGAAAAAAAATTCAGCTATGATTTGGAAAGCATCCACAGCGAAAAATACATCCGCATCAGTGAAACCCTGGCTGAATGGGCAAAAATGCATTATTTTCGCCATGATAGCATTATGTTTGACATTATCACCAAACATACCATGGTAGATATTGAGCAAAACTGGCCCTATGCCTTTGCCCTTAGACTGGAAAACAATCCCTCGTACATTCCGGCCCGGCTGCGTTTTAAAACCCTGTTGCATTATTTTCGCTTTGACCTGGATGAGGCATACCAGCTCCTGGAAAGTTATCGCTGGATGTAAAAAGCTATCCGGAATCGCAGACAAAAAAAAGACCTTTTGTATTAATTAAGATACAAAAGGTCTTTTGGAGTTCCTTTATTTTGCCTGTTTTCCTTCTTTCCACTGGCCTTCATAGGCCAGGGTGCCATCTTGTAGATAAGATTTTCCCTGACCATGTCTTCTACCATCCAGCCATTCCCCGTCATACCAGACGGTTCCGTTAGGATAGAACAATTTGCCCTGACCCTCTTGTTTTCCTTCTATCCATTCGCCTTCATACCAGCGACCGTCCCGATAATATGCAGCTCCGTGCCCGTGAGGTTTCCCGGCATCTTCCTCACCTTTGTATGCTACTGTGAGATTATAGCGCAGCAATATTTCCTTTATTTCTTCCATGTTTCCAACCTCCCTATTATTTTTATTGTTTAAATTATAAAGGAAAAACAATATAAGTGGCATAAATTCAGATTATAATGGTTAAATTTGGCCCTGGATTATCATGATGTAATTACCCGTGGTTGCCTCCTTCACCAGAAGAACCCGTTTCCGAAGCTTATACCCCTTTTGTACCTTCTCCTGATATTTTATAGTAAAATAATAGTAATGCCAATCTTAATGGATAAATATTGGATTTATTCGTGTTGTGCTGTGCTTAAAACACAAGTGTTGCAGACGGGTTCTGGGGGAATGTGGATGAGTGAAAAAATGCCTCTGGCGGGATTAGAAAAAATAAAGCTGGTTTCTATCGCGGAGTCAGATGAGATCCTTATACAGGGATTAAGCAATCCGGAACAACTAAAACAAAATATTCGGGCATGTGGTTTGGATATCAATGATTTTTATTACTATTGGGTACAACACCAAGTTCACGTGTGCTATTATAAAGGCTATATTTTTTTGGATTTAGACCCCCGGGATACGGATTTAACCGATCTATGCCAAAATATTAAATCCATCGATCATCAAATGATTGATGCCATAAGTAACCGAGATTTTAAAAAGTTTTTTGCTGTTGCAGATTCCAGGATCGCAGCTACCTTGTTTATGAATGTCTTTGACGTAATCCCCCAGGAAGAAAAATATCAACTATACCTTCATTTAAAATCACTACTGGATGATACTATGTTCGACTTACCTTTGGACTTCCTGGAACGGGTGAACAAATATAAGGGCGTTACCAGCTCCCGCCCCTTTGCCGACCAAGAGGGGTGGGTTAAAGTATACACCGGTGTTAAGGAAGCAGAAGATCTAAACACCAGCCACCCGATATGGACCACTGATCTGAATATAGCGATCAAAGCTGCCCTTGACCCCTGGAAAACAGGAGATGTGCTGTCCGGCCTTATCAGGGCAGAGCACATTCAAAGCTATAAATCCAACGACCCCTACCGTAGAGTATGGGCCAAGCCCCGAGACATAAAGGATATCGATAAAATAATATTGCTGGACATTAAAAATATTGCCCGGGAAGTTGATGTTTCTTATGTCAAGTTTCATTACCAAAATTATTACCGCCAGCTTAAGGAAGAGTGGTTTTTTAACCCCACCGGGATTCACGCCGTAGAACATGCCCGGAGAGTTTTATTTTTCACTATTACCTTGTCCTGGCTGCTGGGAATGGATGACAAAGAACTGGCCCTGCTGTGCAGAATGTCTTTGCTCCATGACATAGGGCGTAATACCGATGGATACGATAACCTGCACGGAATGGTGAGCTTTGAAAAAGCCCAGAATTATAACCTGATTACACCGGAAGATGAAGAATTTGAGGACACTATGCGTTTCATCATTGAAAACCATCCCCTTACGGACCAGGGAGCCTATGATAGAATAAACCACTATCATCTCCCCCCCCGGGAGCACTGGCTGCCTTTGTTCCATATTTTTAAAGATGCCGATGCCCTGGACAGGGTCCGGATCAATGATTTAAATCCCAAGTTTTTGCGCACAAAAGCAGCTCCACAGATGATGATGCTGGCCCATCAATTATACCAGGCCGTGGAGTTGGACCACATAGATCTATAAGGAGGTAATGTGTATTATGGAATTTATTTCACTCATATGGCTGTTTCTATTTCTCTTTGCTTTAATTCCTTTTTTCCGGCAAAAACAATTAATTGCAGCCCGATTATCCTTAATTCGTAATTTGGAGAAAGAACGTCAAAGCCGGGTCATCACTTTAATCCACCGCCAGGAGGCCCTTAGTTTTTTGGGGATACCCTTTCGACGGTTTATTGACTTAGAAGATTCGGAACAGGTGCTGCGCGCCATACGCTTAACCTCTGATAATACTCCCATCGACATTATCCTCCATACCCCAGGGGGTATCGTATTGGCAGCGGAACAAATCGCCCGGGCCTTAAAGAAACATCCCGCCCGGGGAACAGCCATGGTCCCTCACTATGCAATGTCCGGGGGGACCATGATTTGCCTGGCGGCAGATGAAATCCTCATGGATGATAATGCTGTTTTGGGCCCCATTGATCCACAAATTGGCCAATTTCCCGCCAGTTCCATCAAAAGGGTCCTAAAGGATAAGCGTTTGGATAAAATAGATGACGAAACCCTTATTTTGGCAGATATTGCAGAAAAAGCTTCTAACCAGGTCTATCATTCTGCCGTAGATATTTTGTCTACCTATATGCCCCAGGATGAAGCGGAAAATTTGGCTCAGGCCCTGAGTGAAGGACGCTGGACCCATGATTATGCACTGGTCTGTTCCACTCTAAGCCTCATGGGATTGCCTATTAAATGTGAACTGCCGGAAACAGTATACCGGCTGATGGCTCTATTCCCGCAGCCTACCCGGCAAATCCCTACGGTAGAATATATACCGATACCCTACCGACGCTAGCATTGAACATAGATTTAATCTAAAGAAATGCAGGAGATGATCATGGATTTTTTTGGCAAATTGCTGCATCAACCCTCAGCCCATTTGAGTTGGGACCAAGTCCGGGATCTGAAGCAGGTGGAAAGGTTTGTGCAGTTCTTCCTGGAACAAGATGAACAGATGCAGGTATTTTTAAATCATCATACCTACCTCATGTTTATCAGGGGCTTTAGGCCCTGTTGTCAAGTGGGTAAAAACCCAGAAGATCATCTGGCCGCATTGAACCAACTTGAAACCTGGATTATCCATAAACTCTACCTGGATTTAAACAGTTTAAAGCGTAAAACCGAAAACGATTTTGAAGCATTTTTAGACCAGTTGGACCGGCAGGCATACGCTTCCTACTATCAAATGGGAAAAATCGCCATAGATTATGGCCTTGATCCCGGGGATTATGATTGTTACCGCGCCATAAACCAAAAGCTCCTTTCCCTGGAAGCCAAGCACGATTTTATTAAGCACCAGCTGACCTATAATATTTTGTCAGCCCAGTACCGGTTCATGGTATGGCTATATTACCAGTATTACGGTATCTGGTATTATGTGAAAACATAAATCTATTGCCCGGTTTCCTGCCCTTCCAGCCAGCGCCGCCCCCGGGGGGTAATTTTAACCCGGCCGGTATAAACTTCTACCGGCCGTGCACATTGACCGGCCTTGATGATATCCACTCCGCTTATCAAGTTTTCCTGTAATAATTCCTCTAAGACCAGTCCAAACTCATGTAATGTCAATCCCAAAGCTCTGGCATTGAGATCTATTCCCTGTGACGATTTTTTGTTTTGTAGCTCCCGGGCTATGGCCCGGAGCACAGTTTCCTTGGCCTGCATATGATTTTCCTTTCGCTTGTGTTACTAAACTGCCAACATCCAGGCTATGGTATCTTGATAATAAAAATATTCCCCCACGCTGCTCCCATACAGGGTGGGGGAAGAAATTTCTTATCCACCGGTTTTTAATTCATGAACTGGGAGAGATCTACCACTTCCACGCCAGCCGGAATCTCAAACATGCTGTCCGGGATATTTCCGAAACTGATATTTCGGAACTCTGCTACCGTGGTTCCGTACTCATCACTGATTTCCATGCGCAGGGGAAAACCATGTTGCTCCCATATCCACATTTTTACCGTGGTATCACCTTCTTTGGCTTCATAAACCTGGCAGCGCTTACCATCAATGGTGTCCCGCCCGATGTAAACATAATTATCCAGGTCATTCATAAACTCTTCGGGATCTAATTGCTCATCCTCCGCTGACAAAGACATATCCATTTTGGTTGCGCTATTTTCCTGGGGATTATAAATATATAATACATTTTCAGTTTCATCCATGATGGTTATGACTTTACCGCTATATACTCCCTGCTCACCTTCCATTTCCATCCTTATTTTGTCTCCCTTGACCCAGGTTTTCATGGTCATATCCTGGGGCAGGTCCGGTGCACTGACCACGGTTTCATAAGAAACCTGTTCCAGCTCCTGGAAAAGCGACATCAGATCTGAGGCATCCGGTTCATCCCCGGTACCTGCGGCTTCCTCCTGACCCATCTCCTCTTGCTCCTGGCCCGGATCGGCCGGAGGTAAATCCTGCGCCTGGCCACAGGCCATCAAGGATACTATCAGGAATAACACCAGGAAAAACATACACCACGATCGGAATCTGAACATCAATAACTCCACCTTTCTCTTATTTTTGCCCACAGCGCCACTGCAATACCCGGCTCTGTTTAAAAAAGCCCGGTCCATTTTGATGGGTTTTATACTTTATTATTATTCGCGTTAAAAACGGCATTTCCTGTAATAGGAGCCAAAAAACCGTACATCCGGGTAATAATATCAACCAATAAATATATTTGCAGCCGTCATTTGGGGATGAGCTATGATGTGGATAGATCGTTTTCACTGGATAATACAGGTAAAAAAGCTTCAATATGCGGCTTAAATTGGGGCAATATGTCATAAAACCGGATATCTTTATTATCAATCCAGGCAAAGGCCTCATGCTCCGGGCTGACCATCACTTCCCGGTTGGATGTTGTTGCCCCTGCAATCAGATAAATAATAGTTCGGCCCTCCAGGTGCCGGAAAGCGGTTCCTAAAATATTCTTTCCAGTAATGGTAAGCCCGGTTTCCTCCCAAACTTCCCGCTCCAGGGCTGCCTCCCAGGTTTCCCCCCCATCCACTTTGCCTCCGGGCAAATCCCATCTGCCGGCATTGGCCCGGGATCGACCGGCTCTTTTCAAGAGTAACAATTGCCCTTCGCTATTCAAAACCAGTGCCTTAACCGATAACGCCCAATTTGCCGTCCCCACCGTTTTTCTCCTCTCTACTCCGATCGTTTTTTTGACAGAATTTAGCTGCCGGTATCATAGCCACAATTCTTTTCCCCGGCTAAAAATAAACAAGGTCCGGTCATACCTTTTGATTTCCTGTGCTTAGCTGTAAACAAACGCGTACGAAACGCACCGATAAAATACTTTGCCTGAAATATTAAAAATCTTACGGATTCTTTTAACCTTCCTCTCCCTGATTCGCTTATAATAGATACAGTCTAATCCTGACTCCGGTGCTTAGCAATAATCTTTGAGGATGATATGCATGCAATACCTTTTTCTCATAAGTGTACTTTCCATTTTGGCTTTATCCAATTACTATGTGGGCCAGCGCGGTCAGCAATTCCTTTTCCTCTGGTCCAATCCGCGTTCTCTCATGATTTATTGGGGTATACTTGTTTTTTTGGCTTCAGCCTATATTCTGGGCAGGATTTTGGAAGGAAGAGTACCCTCTCTGGTATCTTCTTTTTTCTTTGGTCTGGGTAGTTATTGGTTAGCCTTTTTATTTTACCTGGTTCTGTTTTTATGGGGAATGGATTTACTACGCCTCACGGTAGGAAAAACCGCTTTTTTTCAGCAATCACCCCTTGCTCTCGGCTTTATCATGCCCCGCCTGGCGGTTATTGCGGTCTTAGCCCTGGTTGTATTCGGGACCTGGAATGCCTGGAATACCGCGGTGGTCCATTACAACATCCATGTACCCAACCAGACTACCAATCTAAAAGAAATCAACATCGTGATGGTCAGCGATCTTCACCTGGGTACCTTTATCAACAATTGGCGCCTGCCCCCACTGGTAGAGCACATTAACCGGTTGAAACCAGACATTGTTTTTTTGCCCGGGGATGTCATTGATGTCCGCCTTGATGCCCTGGAGGAAGAACAGCTGGCCGCTTACTTACGCCGGATTGAATCCCCATACGGGGTTTATGCCGTTCTGGGCAATCATGAATATCTTTCCGGCACCGCAGAAGATATTCAGGCCTTCCACCAAAAAGCCGGAGTTAAGCTGCTCCAGGATTCCTGGGTGGAAATACCCGGTGGATTTTACATCGTAGGCCGGGATGAGTATTCCCGCAAGCGCTGGTTAAACTCCCCCCGCCGGGAATTAGAAGAAGTCATGCATGATATAGACCATCACCTGCCAATTATTTTGCTGGATCACCAGCCCGTCAACCTCTATGAATCTTTAGCAGCCGGGGTTGATCTGCAGGTATCCGGACACAGCCACCGGGGACAGCTAAAACCCTTAAATCTTATAACCGCAGCAATTTTTGAAATTGACCACGGGCATTTGGTTAAAGAAGATCTCCAAATAATAGTTTCCAGCGGTTATGGGGTTTGGGGACCTCCCATTCGCATTGGCAGCCAGAGTGAAATCGTAAGTATAAATCTGCAGTTCACACCTTTTGAATAAGGATCAGTGCCGAGAACCCGTTCAAGCCGGTTGCTGGTTTTTTCCCTGGGACGAAACTCACCACCCAGTAACAACATGACCCCGTGGTATATAAAAGCAAACGCCGGCAAGGTTCTAAAAACCGGGATGTTTAGGTTCAACGTATACCGTAATTAAAACAGTATTCCCGCAACAATCAACAACAATCCCAAGAAGGCATCACCGCTAAAACGCACTACTATCCCTTCCTTGTACAAAAAGATTGACCCGGACGTGCCCCCCCATATCTACTATAAAAGATGAGCCCGGATAACAACCTCTAAAAAAAGATGCTTCTATATATATATCCATCCTACTATATTTAAACGCAAAAAAAATTTTTAGCCCCTATTACGATAAACTAAATATACGTCCTTAAACCATTCCTTTCGACAACAGAAGAAATAAGGAGACTAGCTTATGAAAAAGGTCTTAAAATTCAGTTTAATCACGGCCTTATTATTGCTTTCGCTTTGGCAGCTGGGGGGCTTTCATTTTTTAGCGTATCGCTTTATGTTTGTCCCCGATTATGATCAATCTTATGCGGCGGAGTTTCCCGCCACCTATTCCCCCCGGCTGGTGCAGATGAAAACCACGGTGATTGCTGAAAACCTGAATATCCCCTGGGAAGTCGTCGCCCTTCCCGATGGCCGCTTCCTGGTTACCGAAAGACCAGGGCAGGTTTTAATCCTGGACCAGGGAAGGATTAAGACCATTACACCGGTTCTTCACCTGGGGGAAGGAGGTTTGCTGGGCATGTCCCTTCATCCTGACTTCGGGCAAAATCCCTATGTGTATCTGTATTATACCTACCGGCAAGGATTACATATTTACAACCGGGTTTCCCGCTTCATTTTCTCCTCGGACCGCTTAGTGGATGAACAGATCCTGATGGATCAAATACCCGGCTCCGTGGTCCATAATGGCGGCAGAATAAAATTTGGGCCCGATCAATGTTTGTATATCACTACCGGAGACGCCTTGAACAAGGCCTCAGCCCAGGATATATCATCCATGGCCGGTAAAATTCTCCGCATTCATGCTGACGGCTCCATCCCGGAGGATAATCCTTTTCCCGGCAGCCCGGTCTTCTCTTATGGACATCGCAATCCCCAGGGCCTGGCCTGGCATCCGGTGACCGGCGCTTTATATAGCAGTGAGCATGGACCCCTGCGGCAGGATGAAATCAACCTCATTTCCGGGGGACAGAATTATGGTTGGCCCATAGTGAGCTGTGCCGAAGGCCCCGGCAAATTTCAAGACCCCGTGCTTTGTTATGCAGATTTTACTCTGGCTCCATCGGGTATGAGCTTCATCCCATCTCCGGGCCATCCCCGTGAGGGTCATCTCTTGGTGGCAGGTTTAAGAGGCAATATGTTAATGTATATCATATTGGATCAAACAGGAAAGCCTATGCACCAGATTCCCCTGCTCCAAGACCATGGGCGCCTGCGCACTGTAGTCTTCCATCACGGCTTTCTCTATGTGGCCACCAATAACAGGGATGGCAGGGGTCAGCCCCATGACCACTCAGATATACTGATTAAGGTGGAACTCATATATCATAACGGAGATTAAGATTTTCTCTAAAACCCCGTTATGAAAAACGCAGTCCGCGGACCCCATGCCCTGTTGCCGCAGCAAAAGGAATGATCTTCTTGTCCTCAATCAAACCAAAACATCTGCAAGGTTGTGCTGCCAATGCATAGAAATCTGGCCTTTTCCGGTTTAATGCTGGGCATGATTTCTTCCATCATTATGCAAACCGTTTTGGCCACGGTTTTGCCTCAAGTAGCTTTAGAGCTAGGAGATGCCCATCTCTATGGCTGGGTTTTTAGTGGCTATATGCTGGCTTCTACGGCTGCCATTCCCCTATTTTCCCGCCTGGCGGATAGCTATGGCCGTAAAATCATTTATCAGTGGGGGATGGTATTATTTATTACGGGTCTGGTTCTTAGCATCACTTCCCAGTCTCTGGGCCAGCTGGTTTTTTACCGCATTATTCAGGGTTTAGGCGCCAGTGCCTTGATCCCTGCGGCAACCGCCATGATCAGTGACCTCTACCCCCGTAGTGAAAGAGGAAAAATGTTTGGCCTTTTAACCGCCATCCAGGCCCTGGCCAATATGCTTGGCCCTATGCTGGGTGGACTAGCAACGGACCTTTGGATGTGGCAGGGCGCCTTGATCATCAATCTGCCTCCCTGCATGCTGGCTTTTTTCCTGATCTCTTTTTTCTTTCATGAGCCAAAACCCCGACCCCAAGCATCCCTTATACCCCTCCTGGATTACTGGGGCGCTTTGTTACTGGGGTTGATTATGTTATCAGCTCTAACCCTGGCTGATCAATTTGTCACACCGGTCGTTCAATCCGGGTACATTTTCAGTCTTTTGGCCTTTACTTCTTTGCTGATAGTTCTTTTCCGTATGCAGCAAAAACATCACCCTGATCCGATCATCCCTTTCAACCTGCTGCAGGAACGTAATATCCGCCTTTCCCTGAAAAGCTATTTCATTTGGGGAGTGATCACGTATGGTGCGATCATGACCCTTCCACTCTACGGCCAGGCCTTATACGGCACTTCTGCCCTGGAAGGGGGAAAAATGCTGCTGGCTTTAACGGCCGGCTTAGGTGTCGGTGGTGGGATCAGCGGTGTTCTTGCCCGGTCTTATGGTATTCCCCTTTTATTAAAATCGGGTTGGGGTTTAATGCTGGGTGGTTTTATGATATTAGGAATGACCAGTTCCCTTACCCTTCCCTATTACCAGCTTGTACCCCTTCTGGTTGCTGCCGGTGCCGGCCTGGGTATTGTTTCGCCCGTACTTATGGCAGCAATTCAGAATAACGTAAATGCGGACCGGCGTGCCATGATGGGCGGACTATTCTTCATCTGCCGCAACCTGGGAGGGGCCCTGGGTGTAACCCTGTTTGCTGCTTTAATCACTTCTTTCTCGGAACCTGGTCTGCTGATGGGTGATCCATCTATGTTCACACCGGTTTTTGTTTTCATGGCCCTGGCATCAAGCCTGGGTTTATATGGGGCCTTTCGCTATAAAGCATAATATTTTTTGATATGATCTTCCGTCTTTTGATGCTAATCTTTCCGGGGCTGAAGCAGCCGATATATTTTTTTCGTCTTTTTCCCTACGGTATGCCTGATTAGGGCACACCCTCCCAGAGCCTATTTATCCCGGCCGCAAAAAGGGGTAAAATAGGAAAAAGCGCAGGAGGATAAACCATGGTCAACGCAGGTGTCTTTTACCATCAGGATTTTGCTTCCCACGGGGTTGTCATATTAAAAAACCGAGTGGAACCGGGATTTTTGGCTCTGAATCCCTTAATAGAGGCAGGACTTTTAAAAGTCTTTACTCCCCGCATTACCTCCGAAGTGGAAGAGCTGCTGGTCCGGACTCATTTTGAGGACCATATTCATGATGTAAAAAAAATCGGCTATCATGAGGTCGCCCTTTTATCTGCCGCCGGAGTAATCCAGGGGGCGGAAAAACTGGCCTCTGGAGAGCTCAAATTCGCTTTTTGTTTTGTCGGTACCGCCGGGCATCATGCCAATTATCATAGTTCCTGGGGCTTCTGTTATTACAATGATGTGGCCATGGCAGTTGCGAGACTGAACCGCATAGGCATAAAACGTATCATGGTTATAGATATAGATCCCCATTTTGGAGACGGGACCCGGGACCTCCTGGGCAACGACCCCGATCTGATCCATATAAACTTTTACGCTGAACCGTTCTATGATATCACTCTTTATGAAGAGTACAATGATTTAAATCTAAACCAGGCCTTACAAAATCTGGATGTCTGCATCAGCGCAGCCGGCGATGATCTTTTCCTGAGTTGCCTGACCTCTTCGTTGCAGTATAACTGGGACTGTGAATTTGTTATCGTGATCTTTGGCCATGATTCCCACAGCGAAGACTACGGGAACTTTTATCTCAGCGATCAAGCCTACCCGGAGATGGCCCGTCAGATTAAAAAATTTGCCGCCCATAAGCCGGTGTTGTTTGTTTTGTCCGGGGGCTCCAATCCCGATGTTGCCAGGCGGGTTATCCCCCCGCTGATTGAGGTTTTTCTGGATAATGCCCCGGGCTCTGATGAAGAATAATAACTTCAAATGTATGCTTTATGTTATAATGTCTAAACGATTTCTTGGCTAAGATGGTGATGGGAGTGGTATAATCCATGGGACGCTTTGGAACCATGATGGTGATCCTTATATTTTTGCTGACCGGTTGCGGGCAGGCTTCTGCTCCGGTAGCAGAAGAAAAAATTAAAACGGTGCTGGTTGAAACCGCTACACTTTCTTCTTTGACCCCGGAAATAACATTTCATACCCTGCTGGAACCCCAGGAGGATTTTTTTCTGGATTTTGACGTTGGGGGTACCATAAAACAATTAACCAAGGACCCGGGCGGCTTTGTCCGCCGGGGTACATTATTAGCCCGTTTAGATACATCCCAGGCCGAAATTAACCGTTCCCGCTCCCAACAGCAATTGTTGATTGCTGAAGCAAATCTTACCCGTCTGCAGCAGCGCCATGATGAACTGATGCAAGAATGGGCCAGAAAGGATACCTTGTTTAACGCCGGGGCTCTCTCCCAGGTGGAATTAGACATGGTAATCCATCAAATACGTTCCCTGGAACTGGATATCTCCCAGTCACAAAGCCAAATCCATTTAAGTCGACTGGGCATGGCCGAAGCGGATTTACTCTTACAAAAATCCCATTTATACGCCCCGGCGGATTTGCATATTCTGGAAATTTTTTTCCAGGAAGGCCAAAATGTTGCTGCCGGAAGCCCTGTCATGCACCTGGGTCAACTGGAACGGTTAAAGGCCAAAATCGAAGTCCCCATCGAAACGCGCGACCGATGGCAACCGGGGACAACCATAGCCGTCTGGTGTCGGGGTGAGAGCAGGACCGCACGGGTTGAGAAAGTTGCTCCTACCGCCTCTTTGGCCCTGGGTAAACTGGAGGTGGAACTGGCAATTCCCAATTCCGGTAGGGACTGGCTGGCCGGCGAATTGGTTGAAATCCTGCAGTCCCCCGATCAGGGAGAAGGAATTCTACTGCCCCTTGAATCCGTCCTAAACCAGGAAAAGCCTTATGTTTATGTGGTTGAAGAGGGCATAGTCAGAGAACGAGCCGTCAGCCTGGGCATGCCGAAGGGAGCCAGGATACAGGTGATGGGCATAGATGCAGGCGAAACCGTAGTGGTGGGGGGAATGGAAAACATCTTTGCCGGCGAAAAAGTTGAAACCCTTAACCGATAAAAATTGCTCCGTATAAGACATCAATGTTGTTACGAATCCCAGTAAAAGGAGAACTGCCATGCTCCGCCGATTTATTGAAAAAAGAAAGATTGTGGTGCTCTTTTTTCTTATGCTTCTGGCTTTAGGTCTCATCACTTTTTTCCAGCTCCCCAGCCGGGAAATTCCGGAAGTAGATCCACCCATCGCTACCATCATAACAGTTTATCCCGGAGCTACCCCGGAGCTGGTGGAAAGATATGTTACCCAGCGCATCGAGGCCAAAATCGCTACCATCCCGGAAATTGAGGAAGTAAGAAGTACTTCTTCGGCTAACATATCCAATATTGTTGTGCAAATCAAGGAAGAAGCCGCTTCTGATCAGGTATGGAACCTAATGCGCCAGCGCCTGAAAGAAGCGGAAGCCCTGTTCCCTGAGGGAGTCAATGAACCTGCTTTAAATACAGATTTGCAAATGCAGGGTATTGCCCTATACCAACTGGTCGCAGAAGATTACAGCCAGATTTTGGCCCTGGATTCCTTTTTAGAGCGCTGGAGCAACAAGTTCTCGCAACATCCGGGTTTATCCCGGGTGATCATCCAGGGTTTAGCCCCGCATGAAATCCTGATTGATCTCCAGGGTGAAAAAATGCAGGCGCTAAACATAAGCTGGCAGCAGGTCCAGGGAGCTTTATTTAGCGAACTGAGCACCTTTCCTCCGGGGAAATGGGAGATCGATCACCGCTTTTATCAAATTAACCTGGAACGGGCTTCTTCTGTCAGTGACCTGAAAAATATCCCGGTTTTGCATAACCCCCTGGTTAAAATTGAGGACATAGCCCTGGTAAATGAATACTATATCCCGGATGAAGAAAGGGTTTATTACCAGGGAATTCCCTCCGTCAGTTTAAGCTTTTTCATTAACCCGGGCACGGATATTTTTCAATTGGACCGGGAGTTGTCGGCCTTGATCGGACAAATGGAGAAAGAGCTCCCTCCCGGAATTGAAGTGATCCAGGTTTACAGCCAGGCCCAGCCGGTCCAGGAATTATTCTTTGATTTGGGCATCGCTTTCCTGCTGGCTATTATTATCGTCTTGTTCATTTCATCTTCCGGCCTTAACGTATATACTGCTCTAAGTATTGGCGTTGCTATCCCCCTTGCCATAAGTATAGGCATTATCCCCCTGCCCTATGTGGGAGTGGACTTGAACCAGATTTCTTTAATCGCTTTTATTATTGTCCTGGGAATTCTGGTAGACGATGCTATTGTCGTCAACGAAAATATTGAGCGCCGCCTTTGCCTGGGGGATCCCCCCCTGGAAGCAGCCTGTCGGGGCACCAAAGGGGTGGCGGTTTCTGTTATAACTTCCACCGTCGTCATCGTGTTTACCTTCTTCCCTCTCCTATTTCTGTCCGGAGGTTCCGGCAGTTTCATCAGGCCCTTGCCGGCAATTATTATCAGCAGCATCCTTGCTTCTACCCTGGTAGCATTGATTCTGGTACCAATTTATCGATATAGCATGGAAACCCGCCTGCAAAAAAAACAGATCCCAAGGCCCCCTTCAGGCTGGCTGGAACGACCTCTGGAAAAACTGACCCGCTTTTATGCCCTGAAACTGATCCCTCTGGTGCTTAGAAAGCCTGGAATAGTAGCCATCATCGGTTTATCCCTGAGCTTGACCGCTTACCTGTTGATCCCGTTTATTCCACTAGAATTCTTTCCCGAAACGGACCGGGAAGAAGTGTTTTTAGAAATGTCTCTGCCCGAATCAGTTTCCCTGGAGGAGACCCTGAGAGAAACGACCCTGGTCAAAGACTGGCTCGAAGAACAATATTTTGGCATCAGAGAAATCAATACCTTTGTGGGCACCAGTATTCCCCGTTTGTTTGGCATGACCAGCACCGCCAATATTGGACCCAATACCTCAAGTATGCTGATCTATGTTGACCGGGAAATCCTTCCTGCAGCTGTCCTGAGAGAACAGCTAAACCGCGAAATGCAGCACCGGTTCCCCCGTATGATGATTACCGCTTCGGTCATAGAATCAGGCCCCCCCGTGGGGGCTCCTGTTGCCCTCAGAATTCAGGGAGAATCTCCGGAGACCTTAAATGTCATTGCAGCAGAAATTAAGAACCTCATGGCCAGCCAGGACGGTGTGGAGAGTATTACCGATGATGCCGGGCGGCAACTGCCGGCCCTGGGT
>PWPP01000010.1 GCA_003558625.1 Syntrophomonas sp. | reverse complement strand
TGGCACTGAAATTCCCGTATCAAGGGGAACCGAGAGGGGTTTTCTCCCTGCTGAAACTGCCATAAGAGCATTAACCGACCCATCAAGTGGTTATAGATTTGAAACTCAAGAGCAGAGAAATAGAATTGAGCTTGAACAAAAACATGGAAGTCTACCGCAAAGACTTGCAACAATGGCTGAGGGGTTCGGAAGAACTGCAACGCTAGGGCTTTCGGACGTTGCCTTAACCCAGACAGGCTTAGTTGACCCTGAGTCAGTTGCAGGAAGAAGAGACGTAAACCCTAAATCAGCCTTTTCAGGTGAGATGCTAGGTCTTTTAGCCCCACTTCCTACTCAAGCGCCCAGAGCAATAAAGGGCATTGGCTTCGGGATCAGATCAGTCGACAAGGCAGGGCGACAGGTTCAAAAAGCTACTTCCAAACTTATAGAAAACAGCATTAAAAACAAGGCAGCACAGGGGGCGATTGCTCTTGGTGCCAGAGGTGGCTTTGAAGGTGCTGCACTAGGGATTGCTGACACAATCTCTGAGGCTGCGCTTGGAAACTCCCATTTTAATGCTGAGACGCTAATGACCAGAATGGCAGTAGGTGCCGGAATGGGTGTTGCTGCAGGGGCAGTTTTTGGAGCAGGGGGCGAGGCTGCATCAAAGGCAATTAGAGCTGCAAACAAAAGAGCTTCTGACCAACTTAAGAAGTTCGCAGGGATTCTACCTGATGACCCAGGAATCAGGGTTCAAGTAGAGCCTAGACAGTTAAAAATGACCGAAACTCCCAACGTCACAGGGGGCAGATCAGTTGTTTCAAGGCTTGATGATGAGACGGGATTCTATATCTATGAGGACGGGCTAAGAAGAGCTGTAATTGACCCTATTCAACTTAGCCCCACGCAAAGAATTTTAACTCAGCATGACCCAGAAACTCTTCAATATTTGGGAACTAGAATTGGAGTTCCAGACCTACCTCAACAGGTTTCTCAAAACTTTAGCCCAACACAGCAGAACTTGCTTGAGTTTGTTGAGGATGCAGTTCTTAGAAACTCTCTTTCAAGCGGTGATCTTTCTCAAAAAGGTCTTTCTGCACTTAGAAAAAGGCTTCAAAACTCAAGAACAGGAGCCAACAGAGTTCAACAAAAAGTTTTAGAACTCAGGAGGCAGGTTGCAGACGGTCAAGTAACCAAAAGACCTCAACTCACCAAGCAGCAAACCAAGCTCAATGGACTAATGAAAGGCTACAGGAAGCTTAAAGGCGAGTATGAGTCAAAACTAAAAAAGCTAGCAACAGATAAAGACCAAGCGACAAGGGTTAAAGGTCTTAGAGATATTGTCAATAGAGAGTTTATGGGCGTTGAGCAAGGTGGAAAGCTCTACATCACAAAGCCCGATGAGATACTAGACGCAATCGTATTTGCTGAGGCCGTAAAAAAGACAGCACGAAAAACTCTTACTGCAAGCGAGCAGCAAGCACTAGCAATGGCAGGAGCCAAGAAGTCTTTTTATCAGAAAATACCGCCAGACAAACAAAGAGATATTGCCAAAATTATAAGAGAATCATTTAGAACGCCAGAAAACAGGAGAATGTTTAGCAATAGACTTCTCACTGACATAGATGATCTTTCAGAAAACTTACTTGATAGACAGACAAGAGCGTTGACCAATATGGAAAACGCTATGAATGAGGCTGAGAACTATTTTAGGCTTAACAATTTAGATACAGGTGTTAGCGGTAAGACCATTGCCGACAGGATAAGAAGGGACATAATACAGGAATACATAAGCCCTGATAGCGGCTCAGTTATGCCAGGTTATGAGTCTTTTGTTCGATTTGCCGAAAATTTTGCCAAAAACACTGAGACTTTCACCAGAAGAACTTTGCCCGATGGCAGTATTGGTCAAAGAAACCTTACGCCTGCTGAGCTTAGATCTCTTAGAAGGAATTACGATGGACTCGTTAAGGACTTTAACAAGCAAAACGTAAGCCTAAAAGAGGATATGGTAAGAAAGGTTCGAAGATTTATGGAGGACGAGGTTGAAAACTCGCTTCAATCTTACGGAGATAAGACCTCAAGAGAGATTCTTTCTACTTATAGAGCAGGAAAAACAGATTACGGGCTAACAGCAGATGCACTAAGACTGGTCAAAGAAGAGGCACTTTCTCAACAATCACTATCGAGAGTTGGCTTTGGTGGTTGGGTCGGTGGCTCTGGTGGTCTTGTTGCAGGAACTTTAATTGGTGGAGTTGGTGGTGGCTTGGTCGGAGCAGGAGCAGCGAGCATGGGTGGGAAAGCCCTGAGAAGATTTGGTCGCCCTGCCATGGTTTTATATGCTGACTCCACGCTCAAGACCGCTGTTGCATTTAGTGACAAGATGACTCTCAGTTTAAATAAATTTATTAGCGCCACCTCTGACCCTGCAAGACTTGCAATTACGGCCAAGGCTCCACAGTACACGCTCAAGCAATATTATGAGGACGTTGAGAGAATGGAGAAAGGGGAAATGAACCCTGAGTATATGGTCAGGCACTTCCAGAAAGAGAATGAGGGCTTTATTGAGCACATGCCCGAAACATCAATGTATATGCAAGAAGTAATACTTAGAGGGCAAGGCTTCTTGCTTGATAAATTCCCTAAGTCAAACTATGAAAGCGCACTTGGTCAAAGATTTGAGCCAACTCAAGCCGCACTTGCCAAGTTTGACAGGTATAGGCAAGCGGTCAAAGACCCTATGAACATTCTCAGCCAATTAGAGCAGGGTTATGTTGACTCAGAGTCGGTTGAAGTGCTTAAGACCATATACCCAACAATCAGAGAGGCAATGGCTCAAGAAATACTTGAAGATATTCAAGGCAAAGAGTTAAACTATATTCAGCGACAAATGTTAAATAGAGTTTTTGGAATTGAAACAAATTATTTCCAACAGCCTCAAAGTTATCTTAAGTTTAATAACCTAAGAGAACAGTCGCAACACAGGCAAAGTGAGCAGTTTTTAGCGACACACTCAACTATTGCCGCTCGAAACACTGGCAACAGATCGGAAGAGATGATGACACAATCTCAGCGAATGATGAAACCAAGAACCTAGCTAACCATGCTTTAACCTACGGAGGGGTAACATGAGTCGAAAGCAGAAAATACGAAAATTTAAAGCACTTGAGGGCGAGTTGAGTGGTGACATTGAGGGCTTGGTTAGCACCGTTTTTGGTGTTGATCGAGTTGTTTATGTTGTCAATTGGGATAGCGCATCTGGTGTGAATGGTGAGTTCTTTATTGAGGTAGCTCAAGATGGCGACGAGAACTGGACAAAACTTCCTTTTTCCCCACAGGTAAATATTGCCGGAGCGGAAGGTGTAGCCTTAATTCACATTTCTGAAATCACTTGGGATAAAATGCGCCCAGGTTTCACCGACAACAGTTCGGGAGCAGGGTCAGGAAACTTGACCGTTCACCTAACTGGAAGCACTCAGGGGGCTTAAATGATACCTTCAATACATATTTACCCACCAGTAACAGTTCAAACTTCTGCAGGGGCAACAGCATTCATTAGAGATGGAGTTTTAACTTCTGTTTTTGAGGATACTCTTGATGCAGCAAATACGATTGGGTTGCCAGTAGAGCTATCCGAAGATACTCAGGCTAACTTAGCCGAACTCAAGGAAAGCACTAGAAGGCTTTCGCCTGTTGATTTTATTGACTCCATTGATTATGGAGACGGAAATGCTATTCCTCTTCTGGATACATCAGTAACAGCGATACCAGATAGGGCAGACTCTCCACTTGAGATCGTTGAATCACTAGCCTCAAACTGCAAAAAAATTCAGATTGGCACAGATATTGGTTCGTTTATCGGTCTTTATGGTGGAGAAGTTGGAAGTGAGCAATTAGTAACCATTCTCCCTTTTCCAGTTCAAGGTGATTTATTTGTAGATATTGAGGCAGGGACAAGGCTTAGCGTTCGGGCTTTGGGTGCCGATGCCTTAAATTTTGGAAATCTAACTATGGTTTTTTTGGGGTAAAATATGCGGATAGTTTTAATTTTTCTTTTTTTGATTTTTAGTCTTGACTCCTTTGCGCAGGGAACGTTCCCACAGGGTGAAAACATTAGGGCCTTAAGGGATAGGCTTATCTTCCAGACTGATACAATGCTAATTACTGGAAGAAGTGAGAATCCTCAAATTGACGCCTTTAGCGCCAAGAGAGGTTCAGTCTATATTCAAGAGGGCTCCAATAATGTATTTATCAAGCTCGACGATGGGTTAAGTACAAACTGGAGCTTCATGCAGCTTGCCACCGAAACTGTGCCTGAGGGAGCGATTACCTTTGGTGACAGCGAGGGACAGCTTACCTTTGATGATGTGAATCTTATTTGGGACGACCAGGAAAAAGAATTGTTTACTGCGGCTATTCTTACTGATCTGGTTAAAATTGGCAGCGACTTGCGGATTGACTTTGAATCTTTAGTCAACACAGAGACTGGAAGCACTTTTTTGATTCAGATGGATGATCTAATTTCCATGGTTGCCAACAGCGTTGACATTGATGCAATTGTTAATATTCAGGGTATTGAGATTTTAGAGGGCAAGATTGAGAACACAGTTCTGGATGCAAACCTAGATATTGATGTAACTGGTACGGGTCAGATAAACCTAAATGCCCCCACTAACACAGGAAGGCTTTATGTTAATGATACTGTTACCCTAGAGGCAGTTGCCGACTGCTCTTTACTGACACCTACAGCTGGAAAGATTTATTTTTGTGGGAACGACGACACTTTAGCCTATTACACATCAACAGAAGGACCGGCGGTATTTGTTGGAAGAGAACTTTTTATCAGGGGTAAAAACAACACAGGGGCACCTCTCATAAAGGGGACGGTGGTACAATTTAACGGTTCCACTGGCGAAAATCCCAATTTACAGCTTGCGGATGCGACAGCCGATACACCTAGGGGGTTGGGTATTGTTAAGCGAAATGCTAGCAGTAACTCGGTAGCAGAAGTTCTGCTTTTTGGCAGGCTTAAAGACTTAGACACCTCTGCTTACGTAGCCGGAGACGTTCTTTACTTAGACTTGCTAAATCCAGGTCAGCTAACCGATCAGGAAAATAGATTTAGAGTAGGGACAGTGATCCGCTCGCATCCTAGCGAGGGTTCAATATTGGTAGGTGTTGACATAACTCCGAACTTTATAGATGAGTTGGGGGTAAACGAATTGGTTATTGGTGATTTAGTATTAACAGACGGTTCAATTAATCAAACGACAGGTGACTTAAGCATACAGGCGAACCAGGGGTTGAATCTTAGCGCTGTTTCCGAAGTTCTCATTTCATCAATAGGTTCAGTTACAGTGGAGTCTCTGGACGAGGTTTTAATTGATGCCGCTGAAAGTTTTAAGGTGAACGCATCAGGGGTTGACACTTATTCAATTGAAACAGACTTTTCAACGGGAGAGGTAAAGCTTTTAAATACGATAATAGATGAAGATTTGAGCGTCTTAAATGACGCATTGGTTACCAGAAATCTAGATGCAGGTAACATTCAATCAGGAAACGTGAACCAAAGAAATCAATTTAAAGATCCGTTCTTTTTTAGAGACACCTCTGAATGGGAATGTTCTGGCGCATCTCCTGCCTGTGAGTTGTCATTAACTCAGACAAATGTTCTTGAGGGTGCAAACTCTCTAGCTTTCACGCTTGAGGAAGATGAGTTTATATTTGCAAACTTTACGCTCACTGATGCTCAGAAGAAAGCACAGCTTAAAGCTGCGATTAATTATGTGAACTCATCTGGCGATTTAACTTTTATCATTCAAAGAGATG
>PWPP01000033.1 GCA_003558625.1 Syntrophomonas sp. | reverse complement strand
GCTCTTCCGATCTCTTATGCTGTTCGGGAAGGTCATTAATTCTGGCACAGCTTCCAATGATGTCAGCAATTTTATCTGCCCCGAAAATGTCGACCAGGGTGAAGAGACGACGGCTATTATCAGCCCATTCCCGGGTATTAATGTTTACAGGAACCATGAGATGGAGTTCTTTTTGCTGCCGGCTTAAGGTTTTGATGGCCTGATCCAAAACTGCCAGGTCATCTGCTTCCTGATCCTGTCTCAAGTTAATGGGAACCATAATATAATCCGCCATCGCGGAGGCGGATTCGATGTCTCCCGAATCAGGCCCCATATCTAAAATGACCAGGTCGTAGTGCAATAGATGCAGGTGCTTATGTAAAAGAGCACCCGACATAGAAGATTTTATACCTGCAGGCCAGGGTAAAACATCCAATTCCAGGGGGCCGGAGGCAATTAACGAAATCAGTGAAGAATTCCGGGGTGGTGGATCTATTAACCTGGTCCCAGATTTTGTGCAGGGGACTATTTCCAGCCACCGGCAAAGGCCATCATTTTCTGAACCATCTACCAGGAGCACCTTTAATCCCAGCTTCTTGAACCCGGTGGCGAGATGAACGGCTAAGGTGGTTTTTCCTGTCCCCCCGGGGGTAGATAATAGGGCGATTGTTTTCATTGCGGATGAGTTTTTCCTGTCTTCGTCAAATAGTTCCTGTAATATTTGGGGGCAGATTTGTTTGTTTCCCGCTACCAGGGAAACACCTCTTTTATGGGGAAGATAAATGACTTCTCCTCCTGCTTCCTGCACCATCAATGCCCCTGCAGCAACATCCCAGGGACCCAGGTTTAACTCCCAAAAACCATCCAGAAAGCCTGCGGCTACACAGGCCAGGTCATAAGCGGCCGACCCCATGCGGACAATGCCTCTGATTTTGGGTACGATACGGGCAAAATAATTGAGGTTGTTGTCTTCATGGGTAGCCCGGTCATAAGGAAAGCCGGTAGCGAAAACACAATCTTTGAGCTCGGTCTTGGTTCCCGGAAAGATTTCCCGGTTGTTTAAGCGGGGCTGCTGACCCTTGCTGACTTCAAACATCTGCTCCAGGCTGGGCACATAAATAACTCCCAGAATGGTTTCCTGCTTAAACTGCAGGGCTATGGATACGGAATAGATAGGGAGGCCCTGGGCGTAATTGGTGGTGCCGTCCAGGGGGTCTATGATCCAGAGATAGTCACTGGTTACATCTTCGCGACCCGCTTCTTCCGACAATATGGCGTGATGAGGGAAATGCCGGTGAATTGCATCGATTAAAAACTGTTCCGAGCTTAAATCGATCTCTGTTACCAGGTCTATATGGCTGGACTTGGTGTCAAGCCGGATGTTTTTCCGGCCCTGGGCTTCTTTTTGCTTCCGGCCAACGATGCAGGCCCAACCCTTTACCAGCTCCAGGGCATGCAGCCTATCAAAATCGGATTTATGGTTGCAGTTGGGTGACACGGGGTGGCCTCCTTCCCATCCATTATATTTATAAAACATGTTCCGGCAATAGCTTTGCCAATGCAAGTAAGAAGTACTGTTTTTATGTTTTATCCATCACTTGGCAATATTCCCCCGGGGTATTTCCGGCAACAGGCGGGGCCGGGGGAGCAGCAGCGACAGAGGCTTCGGGACGCGGGCAATATTTATGGACGAAGAATGTCTGGCGGTATTTATATATGAAGGCCAGAGACAGCAGGAAGGCCAGAAAGTCTGCCAGGGGAAAGGCCAGCCATACACCCGGCAAGCCCCATAAGGCCGGGAGCAGCAGGAGCAAAGGGATTAAAAACAGCAGCTGCCGGGACATAGATAATACAAAGGCGGCCTTAGCTTTTCCCAGGGCCTGAAATACGACCCCGGCAACCATTTGCACCCCGATGGTAACAGACAGGGCAAACATAACGGGCAAAGCATTTTGGCCCATGTGCAGGGCGTCCGAGTCATTGGTAAATATCATCATGATGGGTCCGGGAAAAATCAAAATGGACATGAAGGCAAAGGCGGCAATCATGGTAGAAGCCTTGAAAGCCATGACAATGGATTCGCTAACCCGGTGATAAAGATGGGCTCCATAATTAAAACCTACCAGGGGTAAAAGCCCCTGGGCAATGCCATATATAGGCATAAAATAAAACATGAGAACCTTGTGCATCATACCAAACACACCTACAGCCAGGTCTCCCCCATGGATAATCAGCATATGGTTGGCGATAATGAGCATGATACTCCCTGCTGCCTGGTGCACAAAAGCAGACGAACCTACGGCCATGATCTGTTTGACAATAAGAAGGCGGGGTCGCAAATACCTCATATGAAAAGAAAGGCTGCTTTTTCCCGAGGCAAAATAAAGGACCAGGTAAAGTGCGGTAATGCCCTGGGATAAAACCGTAGAGAGTGCGGCACCCTTTATCCCCCATCCCAACACAAAAATGAAAATAGGGGTCAGAATTATGTTGAAGCCGGCAGAAACCAACATGGTCATCATAGCCGTTTTGGCATTACCTTCAGAGCGGACAATATTGTTCATGGCAAAGGCAAAGGCAAAAAAGATGGTACCGTAGAGGATAATGCCCAAATAATCGCGGGCAAAAGGCAAGATGGTTTCACTGGAACCAAACAGATATAAAATAGGAGTCAGCTGGCTTAGACCCAGGAAAATCCCGATAAGACTGACCAAAAGTACCAGACTGATGACATTGCCGAAAACCTGGTTGGCCGTATCGGTCTTGCCGGCACCGAGCATCCGTGCTATTACGGATGATGCCCCGAGGCCGATGGCTCCTGCAACGGCCATCATGATCATTTTCACGGGGAAGGCAATGGATACGGCAGCAACACCGACGGTCCCTACAGCCCGGGCTATGAAGATGATGTCTACCACATTATATACAGCCATCACAAACATGCCAAACATAGCCGGGAGAGCCAACCGGGCCAATAATTGAGGTATGGGCTCTTTTCCCAGCCGTTCACTTTGTGCTTTCATATTTCCAGATCCTTTTTTTCTCATTTTATAGTACTTTATTAATATATACAAAAACAGATGAAAAGAATACAGCACCAAAGAATTAATCCGGGAATAGAAGGTCGGGTCCCAGGGAGTTACATAACGAAGGTACCGTGGCCGGGGTCTTCATGACTGATTCAAAAAGGGGAGGCGGGTAAGACAAGGAAAACAAAAAGCACAAAACACGAGGACAAAAAGGCCCAAACCTGGAATTTTACATAAGCTAACGGGAAAAGAAAGGAGTGCAGAAAAGTGGAATACCATTATCAGACCTTAAAAATCGATTTTATTGAAGAGGGGATTTTGTTACTGGCCCTGAACCGTCCCCAAAGTATGAATGCCATTTCTTATGAATTATTGACCGAAATGCTCCAGTTTATGGACCTGGTGGCCCTTGATGAAAGAGTGCGGGTTATCATCCTTAAGGGGGAAGGGGAGAAGGGGTTTTGCGGGGGACTGGACATAAAAGAAGAAATTGCCGGGGAAAGGCTTAAGGGGCCTGCTCTTTATACCTGGCAGTCCCAGCTGGCTTTGATGCTGCAGAAAATGAGGAATATACCCCAGCCGTTTATTGCCCTGATCCATGGAGCGGCTGCGGGAGGGGGATTTAGTTTTGCCTTAGCTGCAGACATGAGGATTATTTCCCCCGATGCCCGCTTTTCCGCTTTTTACGCCAACATAGGGTTGGGTGGTGCTGATATGGGATCTAGTTATTTTCTGCCCCGCCTCATCGGTGCCGGGGTGGCTTATGACCTGTTGCTGACCGGACGTTTTATGGATGCTGAAGAGGCGATGAATTTAGGATTTGCTTCTGCCTGTGTGCCCCGGGAAGAGCTGCTGCATACCGCCCTGGAAAAAGCCCGGCTCATTGCCGGCAAAGATCCCCTGGCGGTCAGACTGACCAAGGAAGCCATAAACCAGAACCTGGATAGCGGTGGGCTTGAAGCGGCAGTCCATCTTGAAAACCGCAATCAGGTGCTTTTAATGCTTAATCGCCTGGTAGACGGGAAACCTCTGCTGGATATTAAAAAGACCCCCTGAAGATCTAATCCGGTTTCGGGAATAAGGCAGCCGGTTGATTCTAAAAAGAGAGGAGAGCCATATGAACCATAAATTCAATCACCAGCATAAGGCCAGGCTGGATAGTCCACAGCGAAGACAGGAGCTTCCACCGGAAGAGATCCTGACCAGCATGGGATTGCAGAAGGCAGATACCATGCTGGATATAGGGTGTGGAACCGGGTATTTTTCTATTCCTGCGGCCCGACTGGTAGGCCCTGGGGGCAAAGTCTATGCTCTGGATATTGAGCAGCCGATGCTGGATGTAGTTTTATCCCGGGCCCGGGAGGAGCAGCTACCCTGGATTGAGGTAGTGAAAAGCGAAGAAAATCGGCTCATGCTGGGCAATCATACTGCGGACTTTGCGTTCCTGGCCTTTGTTCTCCACGAAGTAAATGACCCCGGGGCATTTATGCCCGAGGTGGCAAGGATCATCAAGCCCGGGGGGAAAATAGCCCTGATCGAATGGAAAAAAGAAGCCGCCGAGGGCGGACCTCCCCTGGAAGACCGCCTGGCCCCGGAGACCGTAAAAGATCTTTTGACCCGCTATGGTTTTGCCCACCTGGAGTGTAGAGAGCTGAAGACCCGATTTTATGCGATTACGGCTCTTAAGCCCCTGGAATAATTCATCAGGAACAGGCTGTTCCTGATGATGAAGCCATCAGGGCGAGATTTGAAGCGGTAGGTCATGCTATAGCCGGATCAGATGGTGACAGAACCCTTGCGCAAGAACAAATGTTCTAATATCATAATCATATCTGATAAAAACGGGGGGGAAGCCATGGGGCCAATACATGACCGGGGAGCAAAAAAATGGGCCGGCATCATGTTGCCGGAGCACAAACGTTTGCTCCAGGCACTTTATGAAAGTCCTGCTCCCTATTATAAATCCAAGTCCGAAGAAGAAAAAATCCGGCATCAAATCATGCAGTTGGTTGGACGGGATTTCGAGGTTTCTATTGATTATAACCCCCAGGGAACCGTCTATGTTTTCACCGGCAGGATTTTATGCTGGAATGCTCAAGAGCAGGAGATTACGCTGCTTGATGGGCAGGGGGAGTGCCGGGTCTTAAAGATGCTTTTTATCCAGGCCCTGCATATAGAACCGGATTGTTTTTAGCCCGGTGTTGACAGTGGAAAATGAACAGACAAGAATAATGGATGGGCCTGGCAGGAGTTTTTTGCCGGGGCTGATCAGTATATAATTAAAGGCAAAGGAGGGAGAGGATGATTATGAATATCTATGACATCATTAAGAACAGGCGTTCGGTACGGCAGTACAAACCGGATCCCGTGCCCCGGGAGATATTGCAGCGGGTATTGGATGCAGCCAACTGGGCTCCGTCGGGCATGAATATGCAGCAGTGGGAGTTCATTGTGGTCACAGGAGCCACAAAAAATCAACTGAGTGATAGTTTTTATATGGTGGCACAAGCCTACAGTGCCAAAATGGATGATGAGAGCAGGAAAAAAATGTACCTGGAGTTTGCGGCCACTTATGGAGGGGCACCGCTGATCATTGCCATACTGGCTCCGAAAACCGAAAAAGAAAGCATGCAGAAAATGCACCTGCAAAGCATAAGCGCCGCCCTGCAAAACCTGCTCTTGGCGGCCTGGGCTGAGGGTCTGGGGAGCTGCTGGATGACGGGGCCCCTGGCCGATGAGCCTGGCATCAGATCGATCCTGGATATTGCAGAAGACAAAGAAATTGTGGCCTTAACCCCTATCGGCTATCCGGCCGTTATACCCCCGGC
>PWPP01000058.1 GCA_003558625.1 Syntrophomonas sp. | reverse complement strand
GAAGCAGTATTTTTATGGTTATGTAGGGGGCAGACACTCCCAAAGCCCTTCCCGCAAGGCGGTATTCCCCGGGAACTGACCTGATGGCGTTTTCCGAATTGGCAATAATAAAGGGCAAGACCATTAAGGCGAGAACGATGGAAGCACAAAACAGTGATTCCCCGCTGGATAAATGGAAAGCATTTTCAACAAACCGGACCAGAATGGCTGCCCCTAAAAAGCCGTAGACCACCGAAGGAATCCCGGTAAGGATATTTAGTACCGGGCGCAAAATGCCTCCCAGCCAGGGAGGGGCAAATTCTGCCAGAAAAATAGCACAGCTAAAACCGAGGGGCACAGCAATTAATAAGGCCCCGAAGGCAACCCACAAGGTTCCTGCTACCATGGATGCGATACCCAGATAAGGAGGGTCAGTCACCGGACTCCAAACTTTACCGGTAATAAAAGAAAAGAGCCCCACCGTCTCCCAGACCGGCCAGCTTTCCCGGAATATAAACCACAATACCCCTATTAATAAGAAACTGGATACAAAAGCCGTCACAGCAGACAAAACCGCTAAAAAATTGTTTCCCATACGTCGTCTAGTCAGCATAATTCTCCCCAATAAAAAAACAATGGTTGAGGGTTTTGCCACTAGAACCCTCAACCGATCATTTTTTATGCATTACTCCGCCGGAATGTAGCCTAAATTGCTAATAACCTGGTGTCCCTTTTCCGACTGTAAATAGTCGATAAAGGCTTGCTGCTGGGGGGTGAAATTTGATTTAGCGATCAGCAACAGCGGGCGACCAATATCATAGACTCCCTGGTTTATATTTTCCAGGGTGGGAGCAATCCCGTCAACACTCAAAGCAACAAGCTTATCGGGATTCTGGTTTACCAGGCCGGATGAAACATAACCGATGGCAGCATCATTTTCCATCACTTTGGCTCCCAGGGCCCCCATGGAAGGCATTTGCTGAGCTTCGTCAGAAACCGGGGTGCCATGCATCACCGCAGCATCAAAAATTTCGCTGGCTCCTCCCCCCAAATCTCTGATGGCAAGCACAATGGGAGTATTAGGCAAGCTGGCATCCAACTGGTTCCAGGTTTTGATGGCACCGGAAAAAATGTCCCTGATTTCATCCCGGGTTAAATCCGTTTTTACTGATGTCAAAGGGTTATTGGGATTAACCGCTATGGTTAATACATCTGAAGCCAGTTTCAAGACCCGGCCCTCTGCTAAATCAGTCTCCTCCTGCTCTCTTAAATCCCTGGCTACCAATCCGATGTCAAAGGTACCATCCAGGGTAGAGCGAACCCCAAAACCCGAACCTCCGGTGGAAACAAAAATGACGATCGCTTCTTCCGGAAAACTGGGGTCGACATGGTTCCAGGTTTTGAACTCTTCCATAAACCCATCGGCACATTCAGCAATGATCGGGGCTAACGTACTGGACCCGCCTAAGGTTATCGTGTTGGTTTGAGCCGTCTCCTGAGTTCCCGGGCTGGCACCACATCCCCCCAGTAAAACCGTCGTCAAAAAAACGACCATGAGTAAAATGAAAAAACTTTTCCTTTGCATACTCTTCCTCTCCTCCAATCAGCAAAATTTATACACATTGTACTATAATCCGATGTCATTTGTAAAATAAGTAATTGTTATAGTATGGAGAGGCAGTGCAATCATAAAAACAGGACGGTTCTTGTATTGAATTTTCATTTGCCATTTCGTTTAAACCCCTTTTATAACGGGATCTAGACCGTACCAAAAAGCCGGATGATGCTCTATCCTCCGACCTGCAGCCATTTGGTTAAGTGTAAGGCCTGACCCCATTTGGTGGTTACTTTTTAATGAACGGTTCCTGTTCTGAAAAATAATGGTTAAAGAAAAAAACCTCCGGTGGTGGCACCGGACGCCTTATTACAAGCTTCGGATATTCCTGTTTTTTCAAGATGAAGTCCGAAAATTAGGGATTTCATCCCCTGATCGCAAACTTTTTATCCGTCGGTCATCTTACCGGCATCCAGAGGTGATAGATGGTGATGTCTTCTCCCTTTCTTTCGGCTAAGGTCTTATAACCAGCTTTTTCATAAATCAGCTGGTTTTTTTTATCTGCCGTATAGATGTAGATTCCTCTGGCCTTTTTATCCTTTTTTACAAGCTCGGTAATGTGATGGAGCAGAAATCTACCAATCCCCTGGCCCTGGTGTTTTTTACTGACACCAAGGATTTCAAATGTATAGTATGGTTTCTGTATCTCTTCCGGACACTGCATTAGATGCCGGGTCTTCCAAGCCCGCTCGATCCGTAGGGCTCGCAGAATCCGGGGGAAAATGAATAAGACTCTAGCATAATAGATAGTGAAAGCTTTTAAAAAAGGCGTTTTCTCCGGATGATACACCAGGGCCCCCCCTGCCAATTCCCCGTTTACTTCTGCAGCAACAGCAGTATGGCCGCCTCTGGTAAAAAGCTGTATCTTTAACTTGCCTAATTCATTGAACAATAACCTGGTCCGCGGATTGGAAAAATCATAGAGATAATTGGAAAGACCCTCTTCGGTGAAGGCATCCAGGAGAATATCGGCAAAGGCAGTTTCGTGATCGCCATCGATCTCAACCAGCTTGATCGTTTTATGATCTTTCAACATATCCACCCTGCTTCCCTTGTTAATTCCATGACCCCTGAACCATCGCTAATACCACTTTATTTTCATAGCGTATATATTATAAACAGATTATAGATGAAAGAAGCGGATCTAGACAAGGCCAGGCTTTGCAGTTTCCTGCGCTTGCATCATTCCTTTTACTAAGAGCAGGAATAACGATACTAACGGTTGAAGCTTATACATGAGACCTCATCCTCCATTTGGCTGGCTGCGGACGTTCTTCGGAACATCTTTTTTGAGGGCTCTTTTCTATGTTCAACCCTGGTTTACCTGCTTACATTTTACAGTGCCATTGGCTGTAGCGCCCTCTCATCCATGAAAAACATGCAACCGGCCCCTTTGATCGCGGTGCCGGCTGCGATTGTAATTCATTAAAGCGCCTCTACAGCATTTGTCTTTCCGTCCTGACCGGTCAACCTTCATTTTATATCACCCAGATTCTCACTCTGCACTCTCCTCAAACATAAATACTTCTTCTATGGTGCTGTGGAGCGCCCGGGAAATCTTATAGGCCAGTATCAGCGACAGATTATACCGGTTCTTCTCGATATGTCCGATCGTCTCTCTCCTAACATCTACCATGTTGGCGAGCTGTTCCTGGGTTAAATCGTACCTGGCTCTCAATTCTTTCATGCGTGACCTGATTACCACCTTCATTTTATAAATCACCTCTTTTTTCATACACCATGTACGAAAAAACAAAGGTCAATAATTGAATTAAATAGATGCCTCCGATGAACAGCGCCGCGATCTCCAGCGTCTGTATGATGGATAGGGCGGCGATGGCCAGGACTAAACCGACAAAAGAAACAACAAAGGCGTTCAACCCTGCTTTTGCTATATGGATCTTGAACATCTCATCGTTGCGGATGGCCCCGAAAGTGAAAAAAGCAAAAGCACCGAAGAACCCAAAGAAACCATAATTACCAGTGGGAAACCCCAGAAAGCCGATGAACCCCAGAAAACCTAAAAACCTCAAATTACTCTTTTTCATAGAAATCCCTCCTTGATGCGATAATAAAATCACTTAATGTTAAATATATATATTATATTGTTATAATTATATAACATAATAAGTTTGGAGTAAAGGAAAAAGTAAAAATATTGGCTCCAGCATACGACAGGGCAGATCTTTTTTTCATCTTATTTTCCGAAAACCTGATTTTATCGGAAAAAGAGGTCTTGTGAACCAATGTTTCCCGCACATTCTGACGTCAGACTGTTTAAAAACTATTTTTGGTAATTTTCATTCCCATTTGGTGAAGTTAAAGGCCTGACCCCTTTTGGTGAAGTGCAAGACCCGCCCATCCATTACGTAATGTAAAATGGGAGAATTTGCTATATACTTAAAAAAACGGATTAAAAGGAGGAGTAAACCATGCAAAGAATCATCCCTTTTTTGTGGTTTGATGATCAGGCAGAAGAAGCAGTCGCATTTTATACCGGTATTTTTAATAATGTAAGGACACTGGAGACTGCCCGCTATGATAAAACCAGTGCCGAAACCTCAGGGAAACCTGAAGGCAGCGTCATGACGATGGAATTTGAATTGGAGGATCACCACTTTATCGCTTTAAATGGCGGTCCGATCTTTAATTTCACCCCGGCCATCTCTTTTTCTGTTCACTGCGTCACTGAGGGTGAAGTCGATGAGTTATGGGCGCACCTGTCCCCTGGAGGAAAAGTCCTGATGCCGTTGGACAAATATTTTTTCAGTGAAAAATATGGTTGGATCGAAGACCAATATGGTGTATCTTGGCAGATTAACCTGTCCGGTGGTAGGGGACAAAAGATCGTTCCCTCCCTGCTGTTTGTTGGTTATCAGGCAGGCAAAGCTGAAGAGGCTATGAATTTTTACACCTCTGTTTTTAAGCAGGCGCAGGTGGGAGAGATCTATCGATATGGCCCCGGTCAAGCGCCCAATGATGAAAACTATATCAATTATGCCGAGTTTACACTCGCCGGGCAGTATTTCACCGCCATGGATAGCGCACTGGATCACCAATTTACCTTTACTGAAGCGATTTCCTTAAGTGTAAGCTGTGAAACACAGGGTGAAGTTGACCATTACTGGAACCAGCTCTCTGCCGTCCCGGAGGCGGAACAAATCGGTTGGCTTAAAGACCGCTTTGGTGTTTCCTGGCAGATTATTCCGTTGAGATTAAATGAACTGCTGCAAGATCCTGACCCGGAAAAAGCAGGCAAGGTCATGCAGGCTATGATGAAGATGAAAAAGATCGATATTGCTCAATTGGAAAGGGCTTACAACTCCTGACACCGATTGTTTTAGCCTCGGAAACAAATGTGTAGTACTTGTCTAACCGGTATTATTTTATCAGGGATCTATACATGCTGCACTTTTTAGATGCTGACCCGGACATCGTCAATAACGTTTTTTTGAGGTATCCACTCCGGGGGTAAGCATTGCCTGGCCTGACCGGAAGGGGTGGGATCTTGAAAAACATGGAAAACAGGTCGGTTCTTGTATTGAATTTTCATTTGCCATTTCGTTTAAACCCCTTTTATAACGTGATCTAGACCGCAGCAAAAAGCCTGATGATGCTCTATCATCCGACCTGCAGCCATTTGGTGAAGTGTAAGGCCTGACCCCATTTGGTGTTTGGTGAAGTGTAAGGCCTGACCCCATTTGGTGCATTTGGTGAAGTTGAAGGCCTGACCCCATTTGGTGCATTTGGTGAAGTTGAAGGCCTGACCCCATTTGGTGCTTATGATTAGTGTGTCGATTCCAATTGATCCACTTTAATATACTTGGGCGGCAGTGATGGATAGCCTAAGGACATAACTGCCTGGTTTATGGTTTGCACACCAGGAATGACCATTAGCTTAGAAGCGCCATGGGCTAGTAGCTTTCCTTTTTTATCTGTAATCACGGCTTCTGCCTTGCAAATACTTTTTCCCGCTTTAATGCGTTTCCCTTCTACTATCAACAGGCCATCCTTGACCGCAGACAACATATCGACTTGTACATCAAGAGATATGAATCCGACATTCTCCTCGACATCACAATATAGAGCCCAGTACGCGGCAGTGTCTATTAGGGAGGAATAAACCCCTCCATGGATCCCTCCAAACGGGTTCAGATGTTTTTTCTCCATATCGAGTTCTACCCTGCAGTAACCGGAACCCAGCGCCTTTACCTCCATGGACAGGAGCTGGAAGAACGGCCCCTGGTTGATAAGGTCGATGACCGCTTCGAT
>PWPP01000039.1 GCA_003558625.1 Syntrophomonas sp. | reverse complement strand
AACTCAGCACAAATTTCGTATTCGTTGTTATGACGACAATTCGTGTTATAAACCGCCAACTCTTCCACTTCTGTAGCATAAGACCCTGAAGATACATCGAGCATTTCCACCTTAACATCATAATTCCCAGCAGGACTCGTGCTCATGTCAAGCGTCCAAGTAGCCACAGCCATTCCGTTGCTATTGGAAGTTCCTTGTGTTTCGGTTGCATCGTAACTCGCACTTCCTTCTCCAGATGGTTTTATGTAAAAAGTAAGTATTCTGTCACCTTCTCCAATTCCCGTCTCTTGATTTATAATGTCCGCCGCAACACTTACTTCTATATTTCCATTTGAGGAAGAGCTGTTCCTAGTTCTAATGTTTTCAATATCATGCGTTGTTTCTTGGGATGCTTGTGTTTGCTTCCAGGTTATCGCTTCTTCTATTCTTATAGCTTCCTTATACCCAAGACTTTCGTCTCCTTCATAAACTACCATCACATCGTAATCACCAGCCGGATCTTCACTTTCATTTCCTAAAGTCCAACTCACCGTTGCTACTCCATTTGAATTGGTTGTAGCAGTTCCGATCGGTTCACCGTAATCTTCATCCGTCGTATGCTTACCGTAAAAAATCATTTCATGGCCTACTGTGGGAAGATCATCGTGATAATAAAGAAGCTCGGCAGTAATATCAAAGGTTTCTCCGAAAGCAAAGATGTAGCCATCGGAATCATGAGTGGTAACATTTTCTATTTTATGTGTTTCTTCTGGCTCATCAAAACTTATATCAGTACAAACTTCATATTCGTTGTTATGACGACAGTACGTGTTATAAACCGCCAACTCTTCCACTTCTGTAGCATAAGACCCTGAAGATACATCGAGCATTTCCACCTTAACATCATAATTCCCATCAGGACTCGTGTTCATGTCAAGCGTCCAAGTAGCCACAGCCATTCCGTTGCTGTTAGAAGTTCCTTGTGTTTCGGTTGCATCATAACTCGCACTCCCTTCTCCAGATGGTTTTATGTAAAAAGTAACTACTCGGCCACCTTCTCCAACTCCCGTATTTCGATTTATGATGTCCGCGCCAACACTTACTTCTATATTTCCATTTGAGGAAGAGCTGTTTCTAGTTCTAATGTTTTCAATATCGTGCGTTGTTTCTTGGGATGCTTGTGTTTGCTTCCAAGTTATCGCTTCTTCTATCTTTGTAACAGCCTCATAGCTAAGACTTCCGTCTCCTTCATAAACTACCATCACATCGTAATCACCAGCCGGATCTTCACTTTCATTTCCTAAAGTCCAACTCACCGTTGCTACTCCATTTGAATTGGTTGTAGCAGTTCCGATCGGGTCACCGTAGTCTTCATCTGTCGTATGCTTGCCGTAGAAAGTCATTTCCTGACCTACTGTGGGAAGGTTATCATGGTAATAAAGAAGCTCCGCAGTAACATCAAAAGTTTCTCCGGAAGCAAAGATGTAAC
This sequence comes from Syntrophomonas sp., assembly GCA_003558625.1. Taxonomy (GTDB): domain Bacteria; phylum Bacillota; class Syntrophomonadia; order Syntrophomonadales; family Syntrophomonadaceae; genus PWPP01. The sequence goes on along the minus strand of PWPP01000039.1, from coordinate 4,404 downwards.
CATCGGAATCATGAGTGGTAACGTTTTCTATTTTATGTGTATCTCCAAAATCAATAAAGTCTATCACAGTACAAATAACATATCCTTCGCTTTGAGCACAAGATGAAGAGCTCGTTTGAACACTTATCTCTTCTCCATATCCCGTTCCTTGCTCATTAGTCGCATAGGGGCGTAAATAAATTGTCGTCTCAAAAGGAAGATTTTCTACCTCGTCTTCATAAACTATCGTTCCCGCAGGACCTCTTTGTGTGCACACATCACTTATTCTTGGATGACCAGATGTATTCCAGCAAAAGCCGTGTTCGTCTACTTCTGCATATCCACCAAGATGTATTATTTCTCCCGAAAGAACTACCAAATTCCCGTAAACTCCCACGGATCCTTCAATAAATTCAACAGTTGGCTGAGTATAGGTTGTATCTACTATATAATATTCTTGACTATAAACTCTAGTTCCTCCGTCCCAAGAGTTTTCAGCAAAAGCACGTAAGTTATAAGTCCTGTGTAAATCCAATCCATCAATTAACACTTCGTATTCACCCAATCCCACGCCTTGCTGATCAACAATACAAACAGCTGCTTCATGAGGTGGAATATAATCTTCGTGGTAGCAAATACCCCTTATAGTGGAGAAATCTCCTCCTTCATCGGTAACTTCTCCTCTACCTGTTAACGAATCGTAAGCAACGTCTATCGGTTCTCTTATTGATACCGACGGAGGTCCTGTAGCAATGCTTTCACCAGTTGTAAATGTTTGTGTCCCTCCATAACCTGTAAGATCGTGTTCATTTGTTGCATATGCCCGAACATAATATTCCGTTTCAGGTAGAAGATTTTGCATCACACTGGCATATGATCCAGAGCCACCTCCTTCCTCAGTGCAAATATCATCTAGTGTAGGGTTGTTTACAAAGCTACTATAACAAATACCTTTCAAATTAATACTACCTCCTCCATCATCATCTATATCTCCTCCAGAAGTAGCTGTATAATATCCAATATTAGATACTGGATGAGTAGTAAGGCTTGGAGCTACCGGCCCCAAGGTAGTAAACTCTTTCGTTGCGCCAAAGGTTTGTCCTTGGTCATTTTCAGCATACGCATAAAGCATATAATTCGTTTCTGCTTCTAGTCCTTCAGCATAACTTGTAAATTGACCCAAGGATCCCAGACCATGATCCACGCACTCAACAAGACCAGTGGGCGCTTTGTGCCAACAGATACCATGTCTCCAAATCTCGCTTCCACCATCATCAAGGATGTTTCCTCCAGAAGTAACTCTGTTGTGAGTTGCATCTGTAGGATCAAGCGTTTCCACTGAAGGATTTCCCGTTGCTGTATTAAAGGTTTCTACTTGTCCCCATCCTATGTAATCGTCTGTGTTTTGAGAATAAGCTCTAACTTGATAATTTCTTCCTTGTAAAAGTCCAGTCATATCGGCTATAAAAGTGTCTGGAAACTCTTCAGCAGTTCCCCTCTCGACACAAGATCCTGCATCAATATCACCGATAGGGTCAAATTCATCCCAGCAAATTCCTTTTCTCGAGATGCTTCCATCATTTCCAGGATGAAATATCTCTCCCCCAGAACTATAAAGACCATCATCCTCGGTAACACTAAGCGTAATTAATCCTGGAGGACCTACCAAAGTTTCAAACTCTTCTTCCTGCCCCCATCCCGTTCCTACTTCGTCATTGGTTGCATAAGCTCTTACCACATACTCAGTTAATCCGGTAAGGTTGCTCATTACACTATCAAAATCATCAGATCCTGTTCCTTCGTTCGTGCAGTCATCATCAAAGTCTGGGGCTTTCGCATCTTCTTTTCTGTTCCAACAAATTCCTTTTTCAAAAATATATCCTCCTCCGTCAGAGATTATAACGCCCCCTGCCTCTGCAGAGCTTCCAGTTATACTGTCCACCTCTCTTGTTTCTACAATAGGGCTACCTGCGTCCGTCTCAAATCCTACACTTTCGCCCTCTCCATATCCAAAGTCATCTTCGTGATCATTTTTGGCATAAGCTTTAGCAAAATACTCTCTATTCATTCCAAGGTTTGTAAGATTTGCGTTAAAGCTTATCACATCATTATAGTCCACTTCACAATTACCACCTGGTCCCGGATTCTCATCGAATTCTGAGTAACAAACCATAATCTCTTCTATCGCTACACCGGCAGCACCCTTACACGTTACCTCTGCTTCTACCTCAGCCGTAGTTTCTCCTACGTTTTCTGTTTCATGAGTGGTAACTCTCGGCGCACCTGGAGTAGGAGTGAAGTATCTCTCGCTTCCACAAACAGTTCCTTTGCTATTCGTTCCGCAAGCTCGGAAATATACCTCAGCTCCTTCAGTTAAACCATAAAGACAGTATTTAAAGTTTCCAACTCCTTCCGATCCAACAGACACCGTATTTCCATAACTATATTCGTGGTTCTCGTCATCATCCTCAGACTCAGGTCCATATACAAAAAACCTATCAACCTCTTCATCTACCCCAGTAGAAACCACGTTTCCTCTAAGGTCAGCAGCCTGAAAGGTGATACGATTGGCCGATATCGTTTCCACCACCGGTTTTTCTGGATAAGTGGTAAATGTCTCTGTTCCTCCATACCCAACACCCAGATCGTTTTCGGCGTATGCTCTGAGATAATATTGTGTATCAGCATCAAGTCCTTCTACTACAACCTCAAAAGATTGTGTTCCTTCTCCGACAGGAACTCTCTCATCAGCGATGGTTGGGCTTTGAGAAGTAGTGCTATAAACAACTCCTTTCTCTATTACATCAGAAACCCCTCCATCGATATCCATTCCTCCACTTCTTGCAGAGTTATGAGTAATATTATTAATAGGGACCGTTGTTATGTTTGGAATTCCCACAATATCATAGTCTCTCGGCCCAGCAATAATATAGGCACCATCACCTTTATGATATCGCAAAGTCACCCTTTTGGTGAAAGGGTTTTGCCAGATCTCGTATCTCGTGTCTTCTTCGGTACCGTTTAGTGGGTCATATAAAGGAGACTCCAGATAGGTTGGGACAATGCAGTTATAGAGGTCATAATATCCCGCTTCAACCGTTCCCGTTTCCGCAACTCCCTTGTTTCCAATAATCTTAAAATCAGGATGTAGGTCAGGATCTTCTCCTTCTTCGGAAAGATCTAACAATCCCTCTGGCAGAGGCTCACAATCGTGCCACCCTCTTTCGGTGGTACGCTTCATATGAATAGCACTTAGAATAGTGTTAAGATGTATCTCCCTCTGATTATTTCTAGCATCAGAAAATCTTTGAGCTGGATTTATGGCGATGACCAGGGCAGCAGCAAGCAGTGATAAAATTCCCACCACTATTATTATTTCAATAAGAGTAAATCCCGAAAAGCACTGCTTCAAAGAAACAGCGTTCTTTCTTTTTTCAAAATAAGCCTCCTCTCTATATTTTACCATTTAAAACACTTGTAAAAATCGTTTCTTGGATTTTATCACCTATAAGAAAAAAAAACAACAACTTTTTCACACTCTTCTAAGTAAAGCAAAAAGCAACAAAAAACTCCCGAGTAGGACTCGGGAGTTTTCTGTCTTTTTTAAAAAGATTACTGAGTTATTCGCATATTCGATTCTGTTTCTTTAGACTCAGTATATGCACTAGTACTAATCTGAATTCTGGTACCATCCGAATTTGACGCTATTGTGTAGTAATGACCTGAACCTGGGTCTAACGGAAGGTCAGGCAAGTAAACGCTTTCACCGGCAGCCAAATCATCTCCACAAGCTGCAAGCGGCCTTTCATTGTTCCATTCATCATCACCTTCACCACTTCCCGCACCTAAGGCTGTAACATCTCCCCAAGTTGGACTCTCTCCGAAATAACCACTATCTAAATCATCCCAATCCAAATCTCCTGCAACCCATGCACCACTCCAAGCCGCCGTGGCTGGATCATCAGTGCAGGGAGGAAGATTTCCATCATTGTCCACAGCGTAAGAGTAAATCGAGTTAACAATAGAGTTAGCATGACTCACTCTCGTAGCCTCTCTCGCTCTTTTAAAGTGCTCTCCCGGATTAATGGCAATGATTATCGCCGAGGCAAGAATTGTAATAATCCCAATTACAATAAGAAGTTCAATCAACGTAAAACCTCTCTTGCCAATACTTTGTTTATTTTTCATAAAGTAATATTAAAGTAATATTTTAGTTTGTACGACCTTTAATTTTCAAAAACTTCTCCTTCTTTTACCAAGTATATTTTCTATTGTGCTATGTGTCAAGCTTAAACTTTCCTCTGTTCTTTTTTCCACTATACAAACACTTTCTTTCCTGTTTTTTTCTTGCTATACTGTTTTAAAATATTTGCAAACATATAAAATTGTTGTAAGCTCTAATTAATAAATACATTAACACATGTT
>PWPP01000044.1 GCA_003558625.1 Syntrophomonas sp. | reverse complement strand
TTTTGTGCATCCCGACCAGCTAAACCCGGCCGGGGAAATCGTTCTGACTGCCCCCACCACCTGGAATGATATGGAACAGCTGCCGGAAGGAACCGTGGCGGAAATGGCGGTTTCTTTCAGCCGCTTTTATTCCCTGGCCCAGATCCAGGAACTGCTGGCCCCTTATGACCTCGATATCACCTGGTATGCGGTTGACACCGGCCAGGAAGTGAGCCCGCCGGGGCAGGATTCCGACCGGGATCCCCTGCGCCCACTGTCATCTTTTAACGGGGTATGGGGGTTTTCCGCCTCCTCATTCCTCATGGATGACCTCCGGGACCAGGAAACTGTGAGGGAAACTCCGGGGATCAAAGCGGTGGAAACGATGTCTTACCAGGAAATCTCCCGCGGTGACCTTAGCCGGTCCGAGGATTATTTTATGGATACCATGAAGTTTCTGTCCCAAAACGAATCTTTGGCCATCCGGATTTACCGGGGACCGGCCTCGGATTTACGTATAGCCGAAAGGCTTGCCCATGTGGAGGAAAAAGGGATCCGGGTTTACGGGGTGGTCGTCACCGGCCCCACTGGTGAGCTCCTGAGGCTGCAGGAACTGGAAAGCCTGCGTGCACCCGCCCTGGGGGAAGTGCACTTATGGAACTGGTTCACCCGTGTCTTCAGCGGGCGGCTGTATTAATAAGGGAAGACTGAAACGAACCGGGCCCCGGATACGAAGAGTCGTGCCCGGGGCCCGGCGGGGGTGTTTCCCTCTTAGTAATTACGATCTTTTACCAATGGCGGCAAAACAACCCTTGGCCCCGGACCCGGTCCTCTTGTTGCCGGTAAAATCTGCTCCCTTTTCCGGGGCTCGCTCCCGGAGCATATTTTACTCGTTGTCTTTCCATTTGGCCAGGGCATCGGCTAACGCGGTGTTCTTCATCTCCGGCTCCGACTTCTTCTGTTTCTGCAGAAATTTTTGCACATCGTCCCGGGCCACCCGCTCCTGGCCTTTCTGGTTGCGGGCCTTAAAAGAGGACAGCTTCTCCCGGAAGCCGCAGGCACAAACCATGACCTGGCCCGGCCCTTCCCCTTTGAGCAGGAGCTTCTTATGGCACTGGGGACAGCGGGCATTACTGGTCTGTGCCATATTCTTCCGGTGTCCGCATTCCCGGTCCTGGCATACCAGCATTTTGCCTTTTTTGCCCTTCACTTCCAGCATGTATTGTCCGCAGGCGGGACATTTGTTCCCGGTAAGGTTGTCATGTTTAAAGGTTTCCTGCTGCTGTTTGATTTCCCGGATCAACGCCTGGGTATAGGTGCGCATTTCCCGGGTAAATTCCTGGGGGGACAGGCCTCCCCGGGAAATGGCGGCCAGTTTCTGTTCCCAGGCGGCGGTAAGCTCCGGGGATCTGAGGTCCCGGGGAACCAGCCCCAGCAGCTGCCGCCCTTTGGAGGTTAAAAAGATGTTCTGCCCCTGTTTTTCCATGAGAAAGTTATTGAACAGTTTTTCGATGATATCTCCCCGGGTGGCCACGGTTCCCAGGCCTCCGGTTTCCCCGGCGATTTTCTTTAAATCCTTTTGCTCCGGGTCCATATACTGCATGGGTTTTTCCATGGCCGCCAACAGGGTCCCTTCATTAAATGGGGGCGGGGGCTTAGTCACGCCCCGGGTGGGGACCAGGTCTTGGATATCCAGAATCTCCCCTTTCCTGATATCTACTCCCTGTAATTCAAAATCGTCTTCTCCTGCTTCATCCTCATCTTCTTCCAGTTCGGCTGCCCGCTCATACACTTCTTTCCAGCCCGGGCTTACCACCTTTTTGCCCCGGGCCTTAAACCGTTCCTCCCCGATTCTCACGGTTATGGTGGTCTGCTCATAGGTGTAGTCCGGGTACAAGACCGCCAAAAAGCGGCGAACGATCATGTCATAGATCTTAAGCTCGGCTTCGCTCAACTGGCTCAAGAGCGGTGACTGCTCCGTGGGAATGATGGCATGGTGGTCACTGACTTTTTTATCATCCACCACCTGTTTCCCCGGTTTTATGGAGCCCTGGAGCAGGGTGCGGGCATATTTCTGGTAAAACCCGGTGCCGCAGGCTTTGATCCGGTCCCGCAGGGTATCCACCATATCCCCGGTCAGGTATCGTGAATCGGTTCGGGGATAGGTTACGATTTTATGGTGCTCATACAGGCCCTGCATGATGCCCAGCGTTTCTTTGGCAGAATAGCCGTATTTTTTATGACTGTCTTTTTGCAGTTCCGTCAGGTTGTACAGCAGGGGAGGAGATTTCTTTTTCCGTACGCTTTCCACCGACTCTACCCGGGCCTTTTGGCCCTGGACGGCCTTTATGATTCCCTGCATGACCTCCTGATCAAAGGTCCTGGTCTCTCCCCCCGGCTGCCGGTACCAGGTAAAGAACATGTCCTTGGCCCGGGCCTTGAGGCCGTAGAAATCCCGGGGCTTGAAGTTTTTTATCTCCTCTTGTCGGTGGGCGATCATGGCCAGGGTCGGGGTCTGCACCCGCCCGCAGGAGAGCTGGGCATTGTATTTGCAGGTCAGGGCCCGGGTGGCATTGATGCCCACCAGCCAGTCGGCTTCAGCCCGGGCCACGGCAGCCGCATAGAGATTTTCATAATCTTTGCCCGGCTTCAGCTGCCGGAATCCTTCTTTGATGGCTTTATCGGTTACCGAGGAGATCCACAGGCGCTGCAGGGGTTTTTTGACCTGGGCCTTGGCGATGATCCACCTCGCCACCAGTTCACCCTCCCGCCCGGCATCGGTTGCAATCACCACCTGGTCCACATCCTTTCGGGTCAACTGCTCCTTTACCACCTTGTACTGGGGGGCACTCTGTTTAATCACCTTCAATTTCAGGGGATCGGGGAGCATGGGCAGATCCTCCAGGTTCCAGGACTTGTATTTCTGGTGGTATTCTTCCGGATCCGACAGGGTCACCAGGTGACCCAGGGCCCAGGTAACGATATATCGGTCTCCCTCAAAATAGCCTTTGCCTTTACGGTGGCAGTTTAATACCCGGGCGATGTCCCGGCCCACGGAAGGCTTTTCGGTCAAAACGGCGGTTTTTTTCATGTCACATTCCTTTCATCCCTGTATCGGCCAGCTTGCTTTCCTCAAATTATACCCCCACCGGGCCCTGCAAGCAAATAAGGGGCATACCATAAAACCCCGGCCCTCAGGGACCGGGGTTTTATAATGCTGCCGCATGTTTACGGGTTCTAAAGCAATTCGGCTCGCAATTTTTCCGGGGACCAGGGGGACAGATAGCCCAGGGGAACGTCAAAGACGGTACAGGCCCCGGACCTGCCTTCACGGGACATCCGGTAAATAGCCCGGGCATAGGCGATTAACACGCTGGCGGTAAATTCGGGGTTGCTTTCCAGCTGCAGCCCGAATTCCATTCTCTGGGTGGTTTTTTCACCGGTGGTGCCCATGCGGATGACAACCCCCCCGTGGGGCATTCCGGAATGATCCCGCCGCAGATCCTCGGCGGATACAAAATGTACCGTGGTATCATAATCGGCAAAATAATGGGGCATATTTACTATTTCTTGCTCCAGTCGGGCCAGGTCGGCCCCTTCCTCGGGCACGATATAGCAGACCCGTTCATGTTTTTCCCGGGTGGTCAGGCGGGGATATTCTTCGGTTCTCACCTTGTGCAGGGCTTCCTCGAAGGGAACGGTATACTGGACCCCGTCCTTTACTCCTTCTACCCGGCGCACGGCATCGGAATGGCCCTGGCTGACCCCTTTGCCCCAGAAGGTGTATTCTTCTCCCTGGGGTAGAACTGCCAGTCCCAACAGCCGGTTCAGGGAAAAGAGCCCCGGGTCCCATCCGGTGGAAATGATGCTGAGATTGCCGCCCTTTCGGGCTGCAGCATCAATTTTGGCAAAATACTCCGGGACCTTGGCATGGGTATCAAAACTATCCACGGTATTAAAGAGTTGGGCCACCATAGGTCCCTGGCTGTCAAGATCCGTGGCCGATCCCCCGCATAATATCATCACATCGATAATCCCCTTATATGCTTCCAGCCGGGAGATATGCTCCACTTTGGATAGGGTATCCAGCTGTGCAGCCTCCCGTCGGGTAAAAATCGCTTCCAGCTCCAGATCCGGGTTCTGGGCGATGCCCTGTTCCACGCCCCGGCCCAGGTTGCCATAACCGACAATGCCTATTTTAATCTTATCTTTCATGTTCATTCCTCCTCCAAAAGATACCTTCATAATATAACATAATCGCTCATTTATGAATAACCTGCTGCTGCAGCCAGTTTTTTTATCTGCCGGGGTTCTCCGGGATGAGGTTTAGGGGCCGGGTTGATAAATAGATTTATCGCTAAAAACATGATATCCCGAAGTTTTACGCCACTAAGACCCCCTTGAAGACCGCCCCTTAGCGTCCCGGGTACGAACCAAATCCTTTCCTATATATACCATTGACAAGGCTGAATTCCCTACCTTAAGATTAAGGTATAGTAATCATAATATAAGGGGGTGAAGAGCGTTGTCATTTAAGCATATCGTCCTGGGTACCCTAATGGATCTGCCCACCTACGGGTACGATATTATCAAAAAATGCTTCATGGATTTTACTCCGGCCGATCCCAAAATCAATGAAGGGCGCCTGTATTCCAGCCTCAAGGTCATGGAGCGGGACGGCATGGTGGAAAGAGAGGTCAAACTCCAGGACGACCTGCCCGCCCAGAAAATCATCAGCATTACCCCGGCGGGGGTGGAAGAGTTTTATCACTGGCTGGCCTCCAACGCCGATGAAGAAGGCCATGTCAAGTTTGATTTTTTTAAGCAGTACCCCTTTCTGACCAAGGTCAATTTTTTCAGTTACATGACCCCAGAGCAAAAGGCCCTAAAGTTAGAAGAGCAACTGGATATTTGCCGCCGGCGCCTGCAGCGTTTCCACCAGGCCAAGGTGGAAATGGAAGAAAAAAAGGTGGATCACTACCGCATAAAAATTCTGGAATACGGCATTGAGGTGGAACTTTTGAAAATGGAATGGCTGCAGGATCTGTTGCAAGAAACAGGGTCCCGCTCCGGACAAGAATAAATTTGGAGGAATGAAGATGCAGGAAAACCGCATTCAGTTGATTAAGGACCTCATGTTTGAATCAGGCTATATCTGCGCCGACCAGGCCGCAACCATCCTATACCTGGCCGAGGTCATGCAAAAGCCCATCCTGGTGGAAGGGCCGGCGGGAGTGGGAAAAACCGCCATTGCCCAGACCTTCAGCCGCATGAAAAACCTGCCCCTGATCCGGCTGCAGTGCTATGAAGGCATTGATGAAGCCAAAGCCCTGTACGAATGGAATTACAAACGGCAGCTGCTGCATATCCAGGCCGTGGCCCACCGGGATCTCAGCGTACCGGAAATCGAAGAGGACATTTTTTCCGATTCTTATCTGCTGAAAAGACCCTTATTGAGCAGTATTACCTCCCCCACCCAAACGGTTTTAATGATTGATGAAATCGACAAAGTAGACTTTGAGTTTGAAGCCATGCTGCTGGAACTGCTCTCCGAATATCAGATAACCATCCCCGAACTGGGCACAATCAAGGCCCAACACCTGCCTTTTGTCTTTTTGACGTCCAATGCCACCCGGGAACTGTCAGAAGCCCTGAAAAGAAGATGCCTCTACCTGTACCTGGACTTCCCCTCCCGGGAAATGGAAGAAGAAATCCTGCTGCTGAAACTGCCCGGCATTCCCCAGCACCTGGCCCAGAAAGTGTCCCAGGTGGTACGCCGCATCCGGGGCCTGGACTTAAAGAAACCCCCCAGCATCGCCGAGAGCATCGACTGGGCCTCCTCCCTGCTGTGGCTGGACCGGGAAGATGTGGATGTCGAATCCACCCTGCAGACCTTA
>PWPP01000125.1 GCA_003558625.1 Syntrophomonas sp. | reverse complement strand
GTCCAGGCAAAATTCTGTTCCGCAAGGGCTGTAGCCCGGGACCGGGCCCAGCTCTTGCTGCAGCCGGCTGCAATCAAGGCCGGGCTGCCCCTGCTGCAGGCGCATAATTTGCAGGAGCAGAGCACTTGGGTTGTTGTTTCTGCCTTCCGCGGTATCGTAGGCACAATAGCTGAGGGTGACAGGTCCCCGGCGGGAGCCCAGGACCTGTACCATCAGTACCTCCCTGGTGCGGGGGTCTTCCTGCCGCTGCCGCAGCCCGGGGGAGATGTTTTTCCGTTCCGTGTCCAGCAGGATGGGGTCCTGCCCGGTATACCCCGGGAAGGCACGGCCGTCCAAGCCCAGAATATAGGTATGTAACCGGTCGTTGTAAATCAGACGCTCCAGGCTTGTGATATGCAGGGCCCCGGGTCTGGGAGCGGAAGCCCCGGTGCGCAGACTCCCCCACAACCCGTTCATTTTTTCCCGGGCTTTGTCCCGGGGCAGGGTAGCGGCGGATACCTTCTCCAGTTGCCCCAAGAGGTTTTTGAGGCTTTCCCGGGCGGCAGCATCCAGTTCCCCGCGGATGGGGACCAGGGTTTCCAGGGCCCGGGACAAAGCCCGGGCCAGGTGGGAAAAGGCGATGCTGCCTTCGTGGTCTTCCCGGGGAAAGCTGTCGATCAGGGCACAAAAGAATTCCCCCGCCCGGCGGAAGCAGCCGGCCTGCTGGCTCAGGTTCTCTCTTCCGGGATCATCGGGAGCTAGGTTCCCGGCCCGGGCCTCCAGTACATCCGCCATTCGGGCCAGGCGGTCGTATTCGGCCCGGCCTTTGCCTACTTCGGCCCGGCGCAAAAGGTTTAGTAGCTGCAGGGATGATAGCCGCTGGTCTGCGGAAGCACTGTCATCCGGGATGCGAATGCAGTCTTCCAGGAGCAGGGGTTTCAGGGCTCCCAGGAAAAAATCGGCGGCAAACCAGTCCAGGAGCATGGCAGCGGCTTTTCCGGGACCGCTGCCCGCCAGGGAAAACCCTTCCCCGGATGTGAGCTCAAATCCCAGGCGCCGTGAAAGGTGTTCCAGCAGGGAGATGTATTCCGGGTTAAGGCAGCCCACCGCCACCTGGTCCAGGGGAATTTGGCCATCATATAGCCGGCGCAGGATTTCCCGAACCTCGTTAAAGACCCCGTAAGTGTGGAAGATCTTGATGTCCGGGGGGTCGATCCCGGGGGAAGCCGCTGCCGGTGCAGGAATGGCCGCGCTCGTTTTTGGAACCATGGGAAAGGAAGAGCCGCTCACAACCATTCCCGCCAGGGTCTCGCCGGGCAGGATATGGGCCGCCAGAATCTGGGCCAGCTTCTTTTCCAGGGGGCTGAGTTCCAAAGATGGCGGCAGGAGGAAGATTTTGCCACTGGTATAGCTGGGATGCTGTTGCAGCCAGCGACCGAACTCCCGGAGCAGCCTGGTCTCATCCCAGAGGCCCAAGGAGTCCAGCCGGGCTTCATATTCTTGCCAGATCCGCTGCAGATCCCGGGCTTTCTCCTCCCGGATCAGGGCCCCACAGTGCAATTCTTGCGGGGTATCCAGGCACTGGCGAAGCTCTCTCAGGGTGCGGGTAAGGGCGGCGATGAGGCCCGGGCCTTCTCCCTGGCGCCGGAAGTAGGAGAGGCCGTCTTTTTTCTCCAGAACCATGACCGTGTCTTCCACCAGCATGCCCTCCAGGGAGCTGGCGGCCGGGATGATTCCACGGGCATATATTTCATCGGCCAGGCAGGTTTGGGCCAGACCCGGAAAGGTCTGGGCCTGCAGGTTAAGATGGCCCCCTCCGACCCGGGCCAGGGCCTGGCAAAGTTCGTGGCCGTCAGAGTAAGAGCCGCACAGAAGGATTTTCTCCTCCAGGGGTTTTTCCCGGCACCAGGTATGAAGGGCGGTTAATATGGCGTTCATGGTTTTCCTCCCCTATCTCTTCTTTAATGCAAGATATTATGGAATCTCTCCACTGATTTCGGTCTTTCCCTTTCCGCAGCCCCTGGATCCTTCGTCAAGGGGAGACACGGGCGCTGGGGCAGAGAACGGCTGAAAACCGGTACGTCTCTGGTACCAAGGAGACGGAAGCCGCCTTTGTTTGTTCCTGATTATAGCAGAAGGGGACCCCCGGTTTCTGTCCCGGCCCCCGTTTTTTTCCAAGGGGTCTTGATTTATGCCCCCTGACTTGTATAAGGCCCTTTTCACGGCGCTACCGGCTGCGGCGGCTAAAAATGGCAGGAGCGGACGGTGCGGGGAAAGGGGATGACATCCCGGATGTTATTCACCCCGGTGATGTACATGAGGAAGCGCTCAAACCCCAGGCCGAAGCCGGCATGCCGGACCCCGCCGTATTTTCTGAGATCAAGGTACCAGTCCAGTTCTGCGGGGTCGATGTTTAGCTCCCGCATCCGTTCTTCCAGGACCTCCGGGCGGTCTTCCCGCTGGCTGCCCCCGATCAGTTCCCCCACCCCCGGCACCAGCAGGTCGGTGGCGGCCACGGTGCGGCCGTCGGGATTGAGTTTCATATAGAAGGCCTTGATCTCACGGGGGTAGTCGGTCACAAAAACCGGCTTCTGGAACACCTGCTCCGTCAGGTAGCGCTCATGCTCGCTCTGCAGGTCCTGGCCCCAGGACGGGGTATAGGAGAAGTCCTGTCCCGATTGCTGCAGCAGTTCGATGGCCCGGGTATAGGTGACCCGGGCGAACCGGGCCTGCAGCAGCTGCTGCAGCCGCTCTCTCAGCCCCGTATCCACGAATTCGTTGAAAAAATTCATCTCATCCGGAGCCTGTGCCAGGACATAGCCCACCACATCTTTGATCATGGCTTCGGCCAGTTCCATGTCTTCTTCCAGCCCCGCAAAGGCGATTTCGGGCTCGATCATCCAGAATTCGGCCGCATGGCGGGAGGTGTTAGAATTTTCGGCCCGGAAGGTGGGGCCGAAAGTGTATACTTTTTTGAAGGCCAGGGCGAACGCTTCCGCTTCCAACTGGCCGCTGACGGTGAGGTTGGTTTTACGGGCGAAAAAATCCCGGCTGTAATCCACCTCCCCTCGGTGGGTGCGGGGCGGATCCAAGGGGTCCATGGTGGTGACACGGAAGGTCTCCCCGGCTCCTTCGGCATCACTGGCGGTGATGATGGGGGTGTGGACATGGACAAATCCCCGCTCCTGGAAAAAGCGGTGCAGGGCAAACGCGGCCAGGGATCGGACCCGGAACACCGCCGCAAAGAGATTGGTGCGGGGGCGCAGGTGGGCCACTTCCCGCAGGAATTCCCGGGTGTGGCGCTTGGGCTGGATGGGATAGTCTTCCGGGGCTTCGGCCTCGGGGATGACTTCCCGGGCCTTGATTTCCCAGGGTTGCCGGGCACCGGGGGCGGTGGCCAAAACGCCCCGCACCGTTACGGCAGAGCCCGCTCGCAGGCGGGAAATGCGGGGATAATCGGCCAGGGTTTCCCGTTCATACACTACCTGTATGGAATGAAAATGGGTGCCGTCATTTAGGGCCAGGAAGCCAAAGGCTTTCTGGTCGCGGTTGCTCCGGACCCAACCACTGATCTCTATCTCCCGGTCCCGGTAGTGTTCCGGATCCTGCAGCAGCTGTTTTACTTCGGTTTTCTCCATAACCATCCTCCTGACTTTATTTTTCACGGCCTGAACCATTTCTGAACCCGGGCTCCAACCGGGGGGCCGGATCATGATGGCTCATATTATTATTATAGCCTGACCCCGGGAGCAAATACAGGCATCTCCCGGGGTTTCATAGCCCAGTTCCTGCAGCCGGGTGGCCCTTGATGCGGGAAACAGAGTCCGGTTATTGACGACCTCCAGGGCTTTTTTCATCTGGTCCGGCATATCATCGATTTTGTAACTCATGTTTTTATAGCCCTGTTCCAGGGCCACCACCTAGTTGCCAGCCTTTTGCAGCTGCTCCAGGGCTTCGGTCTGGGATTACAGAGTGCCCTCATTCCAGTAATGATTGATTTTATTCTTTTCCATCAGTCCCAGGCCTTCGGAGTCCATAAGGGTCCCCCAGGCCAGGGCTGCGATGCCCACGATGCCAACGGTTCCGTAGATGCTCCCCAGCAGGGCAATCAGGGCAATCAGGGCAACCAGGGCAATCGCATTGCTCCCAATCTGTCCCACCCGGTACATATCCAGCCCGGTCTGGAGGAAGAACAGGGAAAAGGCGGCCCCGGATATGGCCAGAGAAAAGCGCCCGGACACGGCGGCCTTTTTTTTCACGATGTCCCCGGGATTAATGATCATGATTAATGCCGTTTTCCATGTGGATGGTTTTTCGGCAGCGGTTGTATTCAATGGTATTCATTGCCTCCTTAATTCCTTCCCGGGTATATGTGGGGGCGTTGACTACCCCGGGTCTTTCCTTTTACTACCCCAAAAGATATCATTATCCCTTACAATAATTAAGTCACCCTTTAGAGTGACTTAATTTCACGCCCATATCTGCTAATATATGAATAGAGGAGGTGAAAGTATGACTACAATGATTGTTGGTGCCCTGGTGTTGCTTCTGGGCCTGTTTTTGATCATCACCTATAACGGACTGGTTAAACTGCGCCAGCGGGTGCAAAATGCCTGGTCCCAGGTGGATGTGCAGCTCAAACGGCGCTATGATTTAATTCCCAACCTGGTCAACACGGTGAAGGGCTATGCCACCCACGAGAAGGAAACCTTCGAGAATGTCACCCGTGCCCGCACCATGGCCATGGGTGCCGGCACGGTGGCGGACCAATCCCAGGCAGAAAATATGCTAAGCGGTGCCCTGAAGACCCTTTTTGCCGTAGCGGAAAATTATCCCGATCTCAAAGCCAACACCAATTTTGTTAAGCTGCAGGATGAACTTACCGACACGGAAAGCAAAATTGCCTTTTCCCGCCAGTTTTATAATGACATCGTGCAGAAATTCAATATTAAAATCGAGCTTTTTCCCACCAATCTGGTGGCCGGTATGCTGGGTTTTCAGAAAGCGGACTATTTCACCCTCCAGGGTGAGCCCGAAGCCCGGCAGGCAGTTCAGGTGAATTTTTAAGAAGCGGGAGGTTTTTGGTCCATGTTTACAGGAACGCGCGTAAAATCCATCATCAAAGCCGGCAGTATAGTGCTTTGCTGTCTGCTGCTTTTAGGGCTGTGGGCTGCTCCGGCAGAGGCCAACCGTTCCCTGGACATGCAGCAGGTCACCCAGGAGCTCACCCTTTATCCCGATGCCTCGGTTAAGGTAACGGAGCACCTGACCATCGATTTTCAGGGCGGCTGGGAGGGATTTTTTATCAATGTCCCCCAGAATTTCGGCACCCGGGTAACCGAGGTCAGCGTATGGGAGGACGGCCGCCCCTACCAGTACCACCCCGGCCCCGACTACGGTCCCCCGGGGACCTACCTGGTGCGGGAGCAGGGTGACAGCGTGTTAATCGACTGGTCCCTGCAGGCCCAAAATGAAACCCGGACTTTTATGGTCAGCTACCGGGTATTAAACGTGGTCCGGGTCCATAATGATATTGCGGAATTCTACCGCAAGTTTATCAGTGAGGAAAACGGCCTTAGGATCGGGCAGGTGCGGATTCACCTGACCCTTCCCCCGGGAGCGGAAAACCAGGTGCAGGGAACAGATATCCTCATCTTCGGGCACGGACCCCTGGAAGGAGAAGTACAGTTCGCCGGTCCCGGAGAGGTTGCCTGGGAGGTACAGCCCCTGCCGCCCTACACCTTTCTGGAAGGACGGGTGCTGATGCCTCCCGGTCTCTTCCCCCAGGCTCCCCCGGAACTCTATAGCGGCCAGGATGCCAGAGCGTCCATCCTGGCCCAGGAAGCTCAATGGGCCCGGGAAGCAGACCGGAAGCGGCTGCTGGCCCGCCTGGAAATCGGCCTGGCCATCCTGGCGGTCCTGGGATCCATGGTCCTGGTCTATATCATGTGGCTACGGTCAGGACGCAAGTTCCCTACCCAGTTCCAGGGCGATTATTACCGGGATCTGCCGGCGACCTACAGCCCGGCAGAACTGGGAGTCTTATGGAATTTCGGTCCTCCCCGGGCTCGGGATATCACCGCGACCCTACTTGATTTGGCCCGGCGCAAGGTGCTTTTCATCCAGGAAGAAACCGTGGATAAGAAGGGGCTTTTCCGTTCCGGTGAGATCAAGCTGTACCGCATGATCCTCAAGCGCCGCGATCTGCTGACTGCCGGGGATAAGAGCGAAGAAGGCACTCTGCAGCTGCGGACCCATGAAAAAAGCCTGCTTGATTTTATCTTTACCCACATCAGCCAGGGGAAAGACGAGGTCTATCTCCATGAATTTGAAAAATGGACCAAGGACAACAGCCTCCAGTTCCATAAGTTCTGGAGCACCTGGAAAAAAAGCCTGGAAGGACGCGGGCAGCAGCTGGTCTTTTTCGATCACCAGGCGGCCCGCTATAAGAAAATCGGCCTGGTGGCAGGAGTAGTTCTCTTTATTATCGCTTCCGTCATGCTGGCCAATAACATCATGGTCATCCTGGGAGCCGGGATCGCTTTCGGGGCCGTCATCATCGCAGTGATCCCCCTGGCCTTTAAACGCCGCTCCCCCAGCGGCCAGGAGGACATGGCCAAATGGGAAGCCTTCCGGCGTTTCCTGCTGCATTTTTCTCAGATGGAGCGCTATGAAATACCCAGCCTCATCATCTGGGAGCATTACCTGGTCTATGCCACCACCCTGGGGGTGGCCAAAGAAGTGATTAAACAGCTGCAGCTGGTGTTTCCCAACATGCAGGAAGGGGATTACCGTTTTGGCACCGGCTGGTTTGCAGGCTATGCTTTGGCGGATTCTAGCTTCCTGAATATCACCGATAGTTTCGACCGGGCCATCTCCTCTGCGGAAAAAGCCTACAAAGCTGCGACCAGCCGCAGTTCCTCCTCGGGCGGAGGGGGCGGCTTTTCCGGAGGCGGCGGCGGTGGCAGCGGCGGGTCCAGCTACGGCGGCAGATAGAGACACTGCCATTCCAGGTATAAAAACAAGCCGGGATAAAAACGGCTTGTTTTTTATCCCGGCTTATGGGGCAAGGGATCAGCGGTGGTAGGGTTCTCCCCTGATGATACGAAAGCTTCGGTATAACTGCTCACATAAGACCAGTACCGCCATCTGGTGGGGCAGGGTCAAAGCGGATAAGGCCAGAGTCTGGTGACCCCGCTTTTTTATCTCCGGGTCCACTCCATGGGGCCCGCCGATGATGAAATTCACCCGGGAAAAGGTCCCGGTATTCCAGGAGTTGATCTGCCCGGCCAGCTGCACCGAGGACAGAGTTTGTCCTTTGAGGTCCAACAGGACCAACCGGTCATCTCTGGTCACCAGGTTGAGGATGCGCCCGGCCTCCTTGTTCAGCAGGTTGGCAATCTCTTTGTCCCCGGCCCGGGGAGGCACTTTTTCCTCCAGTCCCTCTACTAGCTCCACCGGGGTATAAGCCCGGAGCCTTTTCAGGTATTCGTTGATTCCCTGCCGGTAATGGTTTTCCCTGATTTTGCCCACCGATATGATGCGATATTTCATGCTGTTCTCTTTCTTCCCCCCGGCTGCCGCCCGGGGCCGAAAACCCTTGTCTTCCATGGAGCGGGGCTTATTCCGTCTTGATGTTGCCCCCCAGCCCTTTGATCTTTTCGATAATATTTTCATAGCCCCGGAATATGTGGACCGCATGGTCGATCCGGGTCTCGTCCCGGGCCGCCAGGGCCATCAGAATCAACGCCGCCCCGGCCCGTAAGTCCGGTGATTTCACCCGGGCCCCGCAGAGGGTTTTCACCCCTTCCACAATGGCGGTATGACCCTCTACCTTTATTTTTGCTCCCATGCGGGTAAATTCATCCACCACCTGGAAACGGTTCTCAAATACATTTTCTACGATCACACTGGTCCCTTCGGCGATAGCCATGAGCGCCATCATCTGGGACTGCATGTCGGTGGGAAATCCGGGATAGGGCATGGTTTTGATGTCTATGGGCCGCAGGCGATTGATCCCCTTTACCACCAGTCCCTTTTCATGTTCCCGGATCAGGACTCCGGTTTCCTGCAGCTTGGCGATAATGGGATGCAGGTGGGTGGGAATGATGTTTTCCACCAGCACCTCTCCCCGGGTAATAGCCGCGGCCACCATATAGGTCCCGGCTTCTATGCGATCGGGGATGATGGCGTAGCGCCTGGCGGTCAGCCGCTCCACCCCTTCGATTTTTATCAGGTCGGTGCCGGCTCCCCGTACTTTTCCACCCATGGTATTGATAAAATTGGACAAATCCACGATTTCCGGTTCCCGGGCGGCATTTTCAATGGTGGTGACCCCCGGGGTTTTGGAGGCCAGCATCATAATATTCTCGGTGGCTCCGACACTGGGAAAGTCCAGGTAAACACTGGAGCCCTGGGGCTTTTTCATGCGGGCGGAAATAAAGCCGTGCTCTATTTCCACCACTCCCCCCAAAGACTGTACCCCTTTTATATGTAAATCCATGGGCCTAGACCCGATATCACAGCCTCCGGGCAATGAAATCAAGGCCTGGCCGGTCCGCCCTAAAAAGGCTCCCAAAAAGAGATTGGAAGCTCGCAGTTTTTTGGCCAGCTCATAGGGGGTTTCTGTTTTCATGACTGCCGGCGGATTAATAGAAAGGCTGTTGTCATCATTCCATTTGGTTGCCACGCCTAATTCCCGCAGAATATGGAGCATCACTTCGACATCACGGATATGGGGAACATTGTCCAAAATGGTCTCGCCGTCTGCCAGTATGCTGGCTACAATCAAAACCAGGGCGGCATTTTTGGCCCCGCTGATTCTGACCCGACCATATAATGGTTTTCCTCCCTCAATAATAATACGTTCCTGCAAAGGGCACACCTCTCTCAATCGCTGTTTGGTTCTTTATTGAATGAAGCCCGGCGCCGCAGTCTGGCGGCGCTGGGTTTCGCGTTAAAAGCCGGATTCATCCCCGGGGTAAGGCCTATGAAAAGGCACCCCGTTATTATACTTAAAAAGTAAGGGCATGGCAAATGGGGCCCGGTTCATTTACTTAACTATTGCGTACCGCAAGATCCTCCCCGGAGCTATAGCAAGCAATTTCCGGTCCGGGCGCTTTTTCTTCCTTTATTATACAATGACCCACCGGATCGTGGCAGGAATAATGGTAAAAAGGGGCATTATTCTTTCAGATATTCCGTGACCGACATGCCTGCTTCGGCCCCATCTCCCACCGCTGTCGTAACCTGGCGGGTTTTCTTATAGCGGATGTCCCCGGCGGCGAAAATCCCCTCCACGTTGGTTTGCATATTGCCGTCGGTAATAATGTAGCCGTCCCGGGTTTCAACCAGGTCTTCCACAAATTCTATAGCCGCTTCCAGACCTATGCTGATAAATATGCCTTCGGCCTCAATGCTATCTTCCTTCTTCTCTACGACGTTTTCCAGCACCAGCCTCTGCATCAGGGCGTCACCTTCGATCCTTTTCACAACCCTGTTGAGCAGCAATTCGATGTTGTCCTTGCGGCGCATTTTTTCCAGGGAGAGTTTGTTGGCCCGGAAAACTTCGCTCCAGTGGATGAGATAAATTTTTTCCGCGATGTCGGATAAATAGAGGGCCTCTTTGATCGCTGAATCTCCGCCCCCCACGATGGCGACAACGGCATTTTTGAAGAAGGCCCCGTCACAGGTGGCACAGTAGGAGACTCCCCTGCCCAAAAACTCCTCTTCTCCCTCAACGTTTAATTTTTTGCGCCGGGCTCCGGCAGTTATGATGACCGCCCGGGCCAGGTATTCCGCCTGGTCGGTTATGATTTTGTGCCCACCGTCTATCGGCTCAATTTTGACCGCCGTTTCCATCTTCAGTTCCGCCGTGAAACGCTTGGCCTGGGCCCAGAACTTGTCCATCAGCTCGGTGCCGTTGATCCCTTCGGGAAAACCGGGATAATTGTCGATCATGTCGGTCCAGGCCGCATTGCCGCCAATCACGGTTCCTTCTAATATCAAGGTTTTCAGGCAGGCCCTGCCCGTATAAAGGGCTGCCGTCAAACCGGCTGGCCCCCCGCCGATAATCACCACATCGTAATCATAATTCACCTGATTTGTCCCCCTTTTCGTAAACTTAAAAAAACCCTGACTTGAGCAGCCAGGGTTTTCGTATAAACGGGTGCTAGCGTAAGTAGTTTATAGGATTTCTAAAAGACCCATTAATTAAAACTTCAAAGTGCAGGTGGGGTCCGGTGGTATTTCCCGTGGTGCCCACGGTCGCAATGGTGGATCCCCTGGCAACGCTCTGACCGGCAGAAACCGAAGTGGTATTGCAGTGTGCATAACGAGTCACCATGCCGTTGCCATGGTCTATAGTCACGGTCAGACCATAGCCTCCCTGCCACCCGGAGGAAATTACCACCCCGCTATCGGCAGCTCTGATGGGGGTGCCGGTTCTAGCGGCAATATCCAGTCCGGTGTGGGTGCCTCCCCGGCTGCCAAAATGTGAGGATATGGACCCATAGGTAGGCCAGTCCAGCTGGCCGCTGCCGCTGTAACTCCCGCTACGTGAAGCCACCTGGGTCACCGCTCCCCCGCGGACCACGACCCGGTTCACAGCAGCTTTGATGATTTTTTCCTCTTTTATTTCCTGCTCGGCGATTATACCATTGCGTTTAACGGCCGCGTAGGTAATGAGTTTTTCTCCTTTGCTCCCGCTCTGCCGTTCCATGACCCCGCTGACCCTGCGGTCGGTCACCATGACCGTCTCGAAGGGAATCTCGACCTTTTTTTCTCCCTCTATGGTGGCAATGACACTGATAAAGGGCTCACATTTTTCTATGATCAGTTCCTGTCCGATGGACAGCCGGTCATGTTCTAACTGGTTGGCCTGCATGATATTATCGACATAAAGATTGTTACGCCGGGCAATCAGCCACAGGCTGTCCCCTTCCTGAACTTCGTATTTCTGGGGCTGTTCGGTTCCGTTTTTGATGAGTGCCAGGGCGTTTTCTGCCAGCATCAGCCGGGTAATGGGAACCTGCTGTTCTTCGATCTGCACGTCTTCCTCAAAGGCCACATCGATCAATTCTTCTCCCGGAGCCACCTGGGTATAAGCGGCTTCTAATTCTGCCAGGATCTGGCGGGCAGTTTCTTCACACTGCACATAGACAAGAGGCTCGCCATCAGCCAGGATGGCGGCAGCATCCGTTTTGAGCTCCATATTCTGGGCCAGCCACTGCCGGCATTCATCGGGGGTTGCTATATTACTGCCGTGGGCAAAGGTGCGGGCAAATCTTATATCGGTGGTCATGGCAATCTGGTTGCCTAAGGTTTCTTCATTTTCCGCCAAGTATTCCTGCAGGGCTTCCCGGAAATGCCCGGGCTGGGCCACGACTCCCTGGTTTTCGCCGTCTATGATTACGGCATATCCCGGCATTTTCAGTCCCATAAGGGCCACCATCCATAAAATCAAAAACAAACATCCGGCCACAATCATCAATCCTAGAGGGGAATAAAGCTTTTGTCTCAGACTCGTTGTATCAAACATACGTTCCTCCATACATGCTTTTTTTTTGAAACACACTTCTAATTAAGTTCAAGGTAAATTAAAAAATTCCTGCTTTAATTTGTGTTTTTTTGTTCATTGTTAGATAAAAATGACGAAACCTGTTTTCGTATATTCAGATAAATCGCGCATTCTATCCGCTTTTTGTGCATGGCACAGGTACTGTGCACTGGCTGCCGCATAGACTGATTGAGTTTATGGGCCTGGGCAAGGCAGCCCCCGCCGCAGTAAAAGCGCGCCCAACACTGCCGGCAATCCTTATTTTGCAGCTGGCTGTGCAAAAACTGCTGTCTAACGGCGGCCCCCACCGGCTGTTCCCGGTGGACATTGCCCATATAAAAATCCTTTTGGCCGATAAACTGGTGGCAGGGATAAAGATCCCCGCCCGGGGTCACGGCCAGGTATTCCAGTCCGGCTCCGCAGCCGCTGGTGATCTTGGCCAGGCAGGGTCCCCGCTGCAGATCCAGATTAAAATGAAAAAAATCAATTTTGCGGCCCCCCTGCTCATATTCCAGCAGCAGTTGGGTAAGCTTCTCATATTCGGACAAAACACGGGGTACATCTTCCTCCTGGATGGCAAAATCCGGATCCGTACCGGTAGCCGGTTCCAGGGAGATAGCATCAAATCCCAGGCGGGCCAGATGGTCAAAATCCCTGGAAAAATCGAGATTGCTGCGACTGAAGGTTCCCCGCACATAATAGGAAACTGGTTTTCTGGCTACCATGGCCGCAATTCGGGGCACAATATGGTCATAGCTTCCCCGCCCTTCCGGGAACTGGCGGTAGAGATCATTGACCTCCGGACGCCCGTCCAGGCTTAGAATGATGCTGATATCACGGTCGATGATAAAATCCATGATGGAATCGTCTAGCAGTACCGCGTTGGTGGTAAGAGTAAAATTGACCGTTTGCCCGGTTTCTCCGGCCCTGGCCCCGGCATAATCTACCAGCTCTTTTAGTACGGGAACATTCAGCAGGGGTTCCCCCCCGAAAAAATCTACCTCCAGACGTGAAGCACCTTCGCTGTGACAAAGCAAATAGTCTATCGCCTTTCTTCCCGTCCCTGCACTCATGAGAGCCGTTTCCTGTCCAAAGTTTCCCTGCCCGGCAAAACAATAGCGGCAGCGCATATTACAAGCATGGGCGATGTTGATACAAAGGGCTTTTAACGGCAGGCGGGAAAAGTCAAACTGGTATTCAGTTTCCGGGGTGAATAAGGTCTGCTCATGGATGGCGGCGCGGATTTCCTGATCGGCCCGGTGGATCTGGTCCGGGGCATGAAGGGAAGCGATGCTCTGCCGGGCATCTTCTAGATCTCCCCGGCGGGCCCTTAAGGCCTGGATGAGGTCAAAGGCGACTTCATCTACGATATGGACCGCTCCGCTGTTCACATCCAGCAGGATACGCAGGTCTTTGAAGGTATATAGATGGGTATGGGCCTTAAAATCATACTGGCGTAACGGAAACATGTTTCACTCCTGTTCAGGTATTGCTTTTTTCCCTTCCCCAAAGCTCCGCGGAAGGTACTGCCGCTTTTGGCTCGGTACTTATATGGGCCGGAAGCTTAATCCCGGGCAGAGGCTGTTGCCATAAAAAAAGAGGCCTGAGGCCTCTTTGCCTGTTATCCTGTTTGCCCGTCGGATATCCCCGGGCTCTGCCTTCAACCTCATGGGCCAGGCTTGGTTCCTATACGGTTTCCCCTGGCAGAAAACACGAAGCCATAAGGGCTCCAGCCCCCCTGTCGGGAACGCCCTCCAGCGGCAAAATTATAGAATTACTGCCGCCCGTTACTTAGGGTTTTGGCAGGACTGGTTGCCTACGGTGCAGGAAGTTTTACAGGCCGACTGGCAGGACGTGGCACACTCTCTGCAATTAGACTGGGCCAGACTCTTTCTCAGGGTGGGCTTAATGACGGTTATAAGATGTTGGTTCATCCTGGCGAAACCCCTTTCCTCACCTTTTATACTCGCTCTTGTTTTTTCCTTCCCCAGTATAGCCCAAGGTTTTGCCCGGAGTCAACCTGCTCCCGGATCCAAAGGCGATCTTCTGCGGACTCTTCCTGATAAAGCCGGACCTTTTGGCTTTTAAATCGAGTAGGAGACCACCCTTTAAGCAAAAAAACCCTTTGCCTGCAAAGGGTTTTTGAAAAATCCATTTTGATAAAAAATAATATGGCGGAGCTGACGGGACTCGAACCCGCGATCTCCGGCTTGACAGGCCGGCATGTTAACCGCTACACAACAGCTCCGCATTGCTTGACAACATATTAACAAATAATCCCCCGTTTTTCAAGACGATGGCGGAAAATACCGGTTAAAAAAAGCTGCCGCCGGTGATAGTCTGGTCTCTCCGGGGCCCCAAGGAGATCAGAACCTGTCTGACCCCAGTAATCTCCTCGATTTTTTCTATATACGCCCGGGCATTGACGGGCAGATCCTCAT
The DNA here is from genome assembly GCA_003558625.1 of Syntrophomonas sp. Taxonomy (GTDB): domain Bacteria; phylum Bacillota; class Syntrophomonadia; order Syntrophomonadales; family Syntrophomonadaceae; genus PWPP01. The sequence goes on along the minus strand of PWPP01000125.1, from coordinate 7,133 downwards.
AACGGGTAATGCCGGTGGTATCCTGCTGCCACCCCGGCAACTCAATGTATTCCGGGGTACATTCTTTTTGCAGGGTCAAATTTTCGGGGAACTCCGTGACCACCCGGCCGTTGTTGCGGTAATGCAGGCAGATTTTCAAAGTTTCAAAGCTGTCCAGGACATCTAGCTTGGTGATGGCCAAATCGGTTAACCCGTTAATCCGGGCCGCATACCGTAAAATCACCCCGTCCAGCCAGCCGCAACGCCGGGGCCGACCGGTGGTGGTACCGAATTCGGCTCCTTTCTCCCGCAGGACATTGCCCAGGGGCCCTTCCAGTTCCGCGGGAAAGGGGCCTTCCCCTACCCGGGTGGTATAGGCTTTGGCCACTCCGATCACCCGGTCGATTCTGGTGGGTCCGATACCGGCTCCTACACAGGCTCCCCCGGCGATGGGGTGGGAGGAGGTCACATAGGGATAGGTCCCGTGATCGATATCTAGCAGAGTACCTTGCGCTCCTTCAAATAATACCTTCTTGCCTGCTTTCAGCAGTTCATAGACCAGGTGAGAGGTATCGCCAATATAGGGGCGCAGGGGCTCTATCTGGGCCCACAGCTGATCATAAAGCTCCCGGTAGTCATAGCCGGGTTCGTCATGCAACTTTTCAAAATAGAGGTTCTTACGCTCCACCTCGGCCTTAAAACGTTCTTTAAATTCGGGATCATACAACAGGTCGGCCACCCTGAATCCCACCCGGTTTATTTTATCGGCATAAGCGGGACCGATGCCCCGGCCGGTGGTGCCGATTTTGCCGGTTCGTTCCTGTATTTCATCGATTTTTTTGTGGTAGGGCATGACCAGGGTAGCCCGGGAGCTTAATCTCAGATTGCCGATATCGATGCCCCGCTCCTCCAGGCTTTTTATTTCGAGGTTCAACTGCTCTAGATCCACCACTACCCCACTGGCTATCAGGCACAGGGTATGGGGGTACAATATACCGGAAGGCACCAGGTGCAGTTTGAATTGCTGCTCTTCCACCTCTACCGTGTGTCCGGCATTGCTGCCTCCCTGATACCTGACGACTGCATCTGCCCTCTCCGACAAAAAATCGGTAACCTTGCCTTTGCCTTCATCTCCCCACTGTGTTCCAACCAATATAACTGCCGCCATGAAATCACCTCCGTTTTCCGGATCCGATGTATTAACCATGCGGTCGGACCGTGACAATATGTTTTCCGGTTTACATAAAATCCCTTTCCGGCAAACTAATCGTAGCAAATGCGGTGAAGGGTGTCAACATTAGAAAACACCGGCCTTCGCGGGCGTTTGATGTATACAGTATTATCTGTTAAAAAAAACCATTATGACCGGTTTGTCATTCCTGCGGGCCCAAAATCGCTTTCTTAAAGAAGGCATCCTATTTTTTTCTGTCTGTTTCTGCTCCCTTTGATTCCTCAGAATCCTGCTGCCGCATTGGCTTGTTAGGACCGATGGAGCTCCCGGGGACGGAACCTGCATAGCCTTCGGGTCTACTGCGGGAGCACCTTCAATTTGATGTCAGCCTGTATGGTGGGATATATTTTGATTTTTACGGAATATTCCCCGATATGTTTGATGGCGTCCTTCATGTCGATTTTCTTTTTATCAATGGTTACACCCAGGTTCTTTTGGATCAGTTCGGTGATTTCTTTCCCGGTCACGGCACCAAATAATTTGTCGCCTCCCCCGGTTTTTACCGTTAGCTCCAAGGTTTGGCCGTCAATTTTTTCTTTCAGTTGCAGGGCGGCTGCTTTTTCTTTGTCTTTTTTACGCTCCTGTTTCAGGTTTCTTTCTTTGATCTCCTTTATTTTATCCTGGGTCGCTTCTATGGCCAGACCCTTGGGAAGCAGGTAATTGCGGGCATAGCCGTCGGCCACATCTTTGATCTCCCCTTCTTCTCCCAGGTTTTTTACATTTTGCAGTAATACCACTTTCATGTTTAATCCCCCTTATATATTCTTAATTTCCTATAATCCAGCAATGAATCGAACAGCGCGATGGCACAAACAATGACCAGAATAGAGGCGGGAAATCCCAGTGCCAGTAAAACCATGAAAATCCCTATCACTATCTTAACATTCTTTTCCAGGGGCTTGATGCGAAAAACCAGGGCCGAGATCCCGAAATACATCAACACCGGGATGGAAATGAGAAGCATGTTGCTGCCCCAGTAGTGAAGGATCTCCTGCTTCTCGGGCCCCAGCAGGAACAACCCCAGGGCCAGGATCACGAACCAGGCAAACTGCCAGGGCATGATCTCAAAAATATAGGGTTTTTTCAACAGAAAAAATATTTTCCGGCGCTTGGCCTGCCAGGAAGCGATGTGCATTGTAGCAAACACCAGAAAGATTGCTTCCAGGTATAACAGCCCCGGCAGGTGACGAGAGAGGGTATACGCCAGCTCTAGCATATTTTCCCTGAGCTCCTCTCTTGACAGGCCCTGGGCTTCCCAGGTTTCCATGAACCCCGCTTCTTCATACCATTGCATACTTTCCCCGACCAGAACCTCATATTCCCGGTATAGGGCTTCCGTTTCCAGCGCTCCGCTATAAAAAGAAACGCCTAAAAAAAAGGATGTACCCAGAATGGCAGCTGCCAGGGACCACTTCATGGTGTCATAATAGTTCTTCCTGGAAGCGGCTAAAAATCCAATGACTAAAAGGGCCAGGCCGAATACAGTCAAATATTGAAAAAAAGCACTGCTCCCGGCGATGGCATATAGGAGCAGGATGTTGGCCGCAAGCAATGGCAGCAGCTGGCTGTGTTTTAAATGCACCCCGGCAAAAAAGATGCTGACCCCCCAAAAAATAGCTGTGATGATGGTGAATCCGGGAAAAAGGGCCACCAATACACAGGCCAGGGAGGTTAAAAATAAGTATTTTATGAATACGGACAAAAAAACACCCCTTTTTCTCATCAATCCCCTGCCCCGGGGGCATCTTTACGATCGCCCGGTCTTTTTGTTTTTTGGTTTTCCGGGGCTAGCGGCCCCCCGCCTTGGGGCAGAAAATACTCTTTGCTGACAGCATACCGGAGTCCACCCGGTTTGGGGAAAAAGCCCGGCCTGTTTCTTGTAGTGTCTAATTTCTGCAGGGGTCAAGAGGATTCCTGCTTCCCCCCGTTGCCGCTGATCCTCCATTAAAAAAAGCCCTCTGGTACCAGAGGGCTTTTCTGCTTTTTTAATCGGATGTATAAGGCAAAAGTGCCATTATCCGGGCTCTTTTCACGGCCAAAGTAAGCTGGCGCTGGTGCAAGGCGCAGTTTCCAGTTACCCGCCGGGGAAGCAGTTTGCCCCGTTCCGTGATATGGCGTCTCAGTCTTCCGATATCCTTGTAATTAATGACTTCAATTTTGTCGGCACAAAAATTACACTGGCGCCGTTTTTTTCGTTTATTGTCCCTTTTCAATCCTTCAACCTCCTTGGTTTAAAACGGTACATCATCATCGTCGGTAAGATCTATATCCCCCAGGCTGACTTCCCGGCCCAGATCATTCCAGTCATCCCGTTTTTCTTCTTTCTCATTGAACGATCTTGCTGCTCCCGGGCTTTCTCCTCCCTTGGGACTGAGAAAGCGGACATCATCAGCGACCACTTCGGTCACCTTCCGTTTTTGCCCCTCCTGGTTTTCATATGTCCGTACCTGCATCCTGCCTTCCACGGCCGCCATGCTGCCTTTTTTTAAGTAAGTAGCACAGTTCTCTGCCTGGCCCCGCCAAACCACGATGTCAATAAAATCGGTTTCATCTTTACTAAATTTACGGTTTACGGCCAGGGAAAACGTAGCCACGGCTATGCCGTTGGGAGTATATCGCAGTTCCGGATCCCGGGTCAGGCGCCCAATCAATATTACACGATTAAACAACTTATCCCCCTCCTACTCTCGGTTTAACTACTTTTCTTCCTGGCGAATAATGATGTGACGCAAGAAATTTTCTGAAATCTTAATAATGCGGTCCAGCTCATTAAGCAGGTCCGGCGTTCCCCGGAAGAACCATAAAGAATAAATTCCCTCGGTGAAATCTTCAATAGGATAAGCCAGGCGTTTTTTTCCCCAGCCTTCTTTCTCGTTTATGAACTCACCTTTAAAATCTTCTATGATTTTACGGAGTCTTTCCTTGCTTTCCAGGATTTGTTCTTCAGACAGATCCGGTTTGAGAACAAACATCATTTCATATGTGCGCATCGTTACACCTCCTCCCTGCGGACTAAGCCCCATAAAGGGCAATGGCTCCGGCTTTATAACCGGAGCAGGGACTTCCCATAGATTGTACCAGAACCCTCACCATGATGCAAGCAAAACACCCTCCCCAACCCCAAGGGTCAGGATGGATTCTCCGGGGGTTCTTCCACTTTGACCATGCTTTTCTCGAACTTGCTCCGGGGCAGCATGACAACCCGGGCGCAGCCGCAGCATTTGATTTTTATATCTGCTCCCATGCGAGTTATTTCCCATATATAACTGCCGCAGGGATGTTTTTTCTTCATTTTTACCCGGTCTCCTAAATTGAAATGCTTCCTCTGTGTCATCTTTCCCCGCCTCTGATCCATGATTTTATAGCTTATGGCCTGACCGGTCCCGCCCCGCTGCCCGGAGCCGTAAAAAAAGATGTTGCTGATCCTGCCGGACAGGACTAGGCCTTGATTGTAATGGCTTTGGCTCCCGGAGCCACTACCCGGCCGATAAGCCGGCAATAGATGTCCCGGTGGTCCATAGCTGCGGTAAAGGCTTTCGCCCGGTTTTCCTTTACCGCTATGAGCAACCCGCCTGCCGTTTCGGGTGAGAACAAGATTTCCCTTTGGACCGGGTTGATTTCACCGCTGTATTCCACCTGGTCCTCCAAATAATCGCGATTGCTATAGGCACCACCCGGCACCAGCCCCATGGAGGAATAATCCCAAGCCCCTGCCATCAGGGGGACCTGGCCGGCCACGATCTCCACCCCGACCCCGCTGGCCCGGGCCAGCTCGTATACATGGCCCAGCAAACCAAAGCCGGTGACGTCGGTGGCGGCTTTTACCTCCATTTCCTGCATGACCCGGGCTGCATCCCGGTTCAGCAGGCGCATCCAGCCCACTGCTTCCCCATAGGGCCCAGGATCCGCCATTTCCGCCTTGATGGCGGTGGCGATGATCCCGCTCCCCAGGGGCTTGGTCAAAAACAGCAAGTCCCCGGGGCGGGCGCCGCCGTTGCTGATGATCTTTTCGGGATGAACCAGCCCGGTCACAGAAAGGCCGAACTTGGGTTCCATGTCATCCACGGTATGGCCGCCTACCAGCAAGGCTCCCGCTTCATTGATCTTGTCCTGCCCCCCCAGCAATATCTCCCGTAAGAGCATGAGATCCTCACACTGGGGAAAGCATACGATATTCATGGCCAGCAGGGGCTCTCCCCCCATGGCATACACATCATTCAGAGCATTTACCGCTGCAATCTGGCCGAAAACAAACGGATCATCAACCATGGGGGTGAAAAAGTCGATGGTCTGAATGATGGCGATTTCCTGGTTTAGTTTGTATACCCCGGCATCATCCCGCTGGCCAAAACCTACCAGCAGGTTGGGGTCGGAAGTAAGGGGAAAATCCTTCAGGATCTCCTCCAGGGCCCCTGGCCCGATCTTGGCTGCTCAGCCTGCCGCCCGAACCATGGCGGTAAGCCTGATGGTTCCTCTTTCATCCATGTCTTTCCCCCCTTACAGGTGGTGGTTTCATCAGCCCAAATCCCCCGAAGCTCTTACCGCAATATATTACCTGCGATATAGGCCGGTAAACCCGGGCCTTTTCCCGCCTTACCGCCTGTTGGCGCGTAAGTGTTTACAAATCTAATATAGCATGAAAACGGTTTTCTGTATCATTCCTTTCCGTTTTGCCAAAATCTTTGTCATAAAGCAGCCCTTTGCAACGGATCCCCATTTTTCGGGAACAGATCCCCCTGGTCGCTGGCAATTTCTGCTAGACATTTTACCCCAAATGGTGTATGCTTGTGAAGGTGTGAACGAAACCACAAGCACAAGCAAGTGAGGTACCAAAATGGAATGGCTATGTATGGCATCAATTATCACGTTTGCCCGGGAATGGGGTTACTTCGCCCCGGTCTTGTTCTTTCTTCTCTTTGTGGTCCAGGCCGTTTTTCCCGTGTTTCCGTACATTATTCTGGCAGCTACCGGTGGATTGCTTTTCGGTTTTACCATCGGTTTTTTTATTTCCTGGGCCGGGGCCCTGGCCGGAGCCTGTATCGGCTTTTATCTCTGCCGCTTCCTGGGTTATGGCTGGTTTTCCCGGCAGCCCTGGGGCACACAGCTGCAGCAGATCCATCCTGACACCGCCTTTTGGAGTGTCCTGATTGCCCGGATTGTCCCGGTCGTTCCCACTCCGATCATCAATGCTTCTGCCGCGTTGGGCGGGATGCCTTTTTGGAGCTTTTTCTTTTCCTCCGCCCTGGGCAAGCTTCCCAGTGCCATCCTTTATACCGGATTGGGACTGACCCTTTATAAAGCCCAGGATGTGACCATGACCCTGGCCATTATCGGTACGGCCCTGCTCCTCTTTGTGGGCGGTAAATATTTTTACAAACAACACCAGGATAAAAAGGCCTTTTCGACTCCGTAATACCAGCCGGACCTCCCCTATGATGAACACAAATTTTAACCCCTGCAGCTGCAGGGGTTTTTCATTTCCCTCTCCTTTTCTGATCCCGGAACCCGGTGGCCTCTTGGGGGCAAAAACCGTTCTGCATAGCCGGCAGCTACCCGGTTAATCCTTTTTCCTGCCGGTATTCCCTGGCCCCCCTCTGCGGCCGGCCCTGCTCCCGGTCAATTCCGGGCCGACAGTACATCGGGGAGAATCCGGGGAACCCCTCTTTTGCTCAGGGTTCGATCTTATTGGTTTTTTTCCAAAATCCCATTTTATGGGCCTCTTGGATTAACTCCTCGCGAAAATCGGGGTGGGCAATGGCAATGAGGTTTTCGGTTCTTTTCCAAATGGACTTGCCTTTCATCATGGCTTTCCCATGCTCGGTCACAATATAATGGGTCATCTGCCGGGAAATGGTGCAGGCTGCTCCCGGTGTCAGCAGGGGACGGATCTTGGAGTGGGCTTTCCCCTCTTTATCCCAGTAGG